>URDV01000060.1 GCA_900546605.1 uncultured Prevotella sp. | reverse complement strand
TACTTGTTAACCTGTCAACTTGTTAACCCGTTAACCTGAAATTCCGCCAACGGGTAAAGTAAGCCCCCTTAACCCAACTTTCACACCCCTAATATTACAACTCTTGCTGTCATGGGCAAATCCAATCATTAGAGATTAACTTTCTGTCCTACAAATTTGTATTTTCTTAAAGGGCGCATGTTTGAACTTTAGCGCATCATAGATATCTTTTGCTGATTTGCTTGGACAACTACATAGTCTAAAAACAATGGCTTCTCCTAAAGCATTCGTGGCATTTGTGGTTACTAACTTTTGAGTAGACATACGTCTGGTAATTTCTGTCCAATAACATTTTATGTTTGATTGTTTTAGCTCGTACCTTATGGTGTTGACTACCCAACAGGCTAATAAGCCAAAGAATAGATGTGCATCACTACTTTCATCTTTCTGATGGTATATAGGGCGTAGATTGAGATCATTCTTTAATTGACGATTGGTACATTCTATTTCCCTAATAAGGTTATAGTATTCCCATGTAGTCTTTTCATCAAGGGTACAGATATTGGTGCATAGAAAGTATATGCCTAAGGACTTTTCAAGTGATGAAGGGTCTTTCAATTCCCATTTCCTCACAACGCGCGATTGCCCCAGCACGTGGTATCCGCGGTGTCGCATCGTCTGCTTTGGGTAGCATCTATTACAAAAACACTTCCAGCGCAGCAACTCATACAATAATCGCACATTTTGTACAATCAACGCCAATATGCTTGTAACAGAGTGCGAAGAGTTGTATTTTTGCAGCGTCAAAATACATAATGACAAGTAAAGTAAGCAAAAACAGAGGCATTGAGCAGCTACCGTGAAATAGCAATGTGGAAGTTCTTATTTTTCAGTTGAGGTGTTGTTTGATGCCTTTTTATATGCTTCGTGTATGCATCACCTTAACCCCTAAATTTTATGGTAAGTAGGTATTCAAAATTATTTTATACAATCAGTAGGTGTCATTTTCACATTGAAAGCACATTCTCGAGGCGCATCTGTTCCCTTCAGCCTCGGTCACATAGCCCGCTATGCTCCCTCACCCGAAGGAAACATCTGCGCCCCGATAATGCACTTTCAATGTAAAAATAATTTTGAACCCCTACTTAGAAAATGCCATTGTCTTAAGGGTGGTTCTAATAATTCTGAAATAGGGATTTGTGCGCTATCAGAAGTGTCTTTTTTGAAAGTCTGAGAGGGAGCATAGCGGGCTATGTGACCGAACAAACTTTCAGAAAGACACTTCCGTGAGTGTGCAAATCGCATTTCAGAATAGCAAAACTCAAAAAACAGAATTCTTAGAACCACCCTTAAATAATAAATACTCAACTTTGCGCTTAGGATCGGAGCTATTGGAAATGCCCAACTGCTGAGGAGTGCTACAGAAAGAGTAAATGAGCCGTTTGTATAAGACTTTGACTCATTTATTCTTTTAATATCGTCTAGTGGTGCCACAAAACCAACAACTAAAAATAGCTCTTGATTATACCCAATCTCTTTGTGGCATTAAAACCAAAGTGTATACTTCCAGAAATATGGAGTAGAAACTCTAGTTTACTTAAATCGCGTAAAATTCCACACCCTATCTTTCTCTTCTTTTGGAGAAATTTGTGTACATGAAAAGAAGTCTTTTGAAAAAATTGTTACGGTGTACACATCTATACTTCTTCGGTCGTCTTCTACAGGTTCTTTTACATCATCATACCATTCATACAATAGTCTGAGTGCTAGGGTATTTTTAGAGTATGTCCAAGTGCCTGCATATCCTCCAGCTTCTTTATCTCCAAATTCTTCAGGACATTCATAAGTATACCACGTACCATCAGAGTTAAAGATGAAGATATCGTTGTCACCATCTTGTGCCCATGCACCTCGTGTGATAATCTTTTCGAATTCGTTCTGTTTCTCATCATCATCACTGCACGACTGTAGAAATGAAAAAGGAATACAGAGTAATAAAGCCGTTAATACAGCCTTGAAATACCTTTTGATGTTGTTTTTTTCCATTGTTGATAGGTTTAATGATTAAAAATATTTTTCATTTGTTGAATCGGGCTTATGATGCGGCATAAGTCCTATTTAAAAGGATTAAAGCCACTTAGGCCTTATAGATCAATTCAAACTGTTGCTGATTTTATCTTTTGCGGTAATATAAGTCTATAGCAATCTCAGCAACTATATTTACTAATAGACTTAGTCCAGGATTGGATATAAAAACACAAATCATAGCAACAACCGCCTATAGAAGTTTTTTCTAATTCATTAGCTCCAGAGTTTTTATGTTTAACATACATAAGGAACCGCATTTCCACGCACATGCTATTACCCCATTCTCGATAAATCATAGAACCATATGCGATTTTAAAAGTAGGGCCTACTATTAGAGTTCGCTAATTGTAATGAATTCTGCACTACTGATTTTATTTCTGAATCTTGTTCACGTGGATTATTGCACCAAATGATTCTGTTTTTATTTGAAATTTATTTCTTCATAACGCAACTTGATGTATCTTTAACTTCTGCCGTTGCGATTGTTTTGTGCATACTATTGGCATCGAACTCTATGATGTGTTCAAAGTAGCCAAATTCTGATCGCTTGTATGCGTCATATGTGCCTTTAGGAACGTAAACGAAGCAGTTCTTTGAATCGCAACCTCCAAACGACGCTATTCTATAAGGAGAATTTAGCCCCGTACTAGGAACCTTTTTTGCGTATACATAAATTAAATTTAAGCTCTTGCAGTTTTGGAAGGCTTGACACCCTATAGATGTTACGCTTGATGGTATCCTTATACTTGACAATGAATTGCAGCCATCAAAGGCAATATCTCCGATTTTCGTTACGCTTGATGGAATCTCTACACTTTTCAAAGAAGAGCAATCTGAAAAAGTTCCCTCTTTAATCTCTGTCACACCTGTTGAAATACTTACACTTTTCAATGAACTGCAATCACAAAAAGCATACTTTCCAATATCTGTCACGTCTGACGAAATAGTTATACTTGTTAGAGATTCGCAATATCTAAAGGCCCATTCTCCTATTTTCGCTACGCTTGACGGAATATATATACTTGTCAATGAATCGCAACCCCAAAAAGCATATTTTCCTATCTCAGTCACACTTAATGGAATATATATATTTTTCAGTGGACTGCAGGCATCGAAAATATAATCTCCTAGTTTATTATTACTAGTATAGTAATAGTTATCACCTTCTCGACAATAAGCTTTACCTCCTTCCACAATTCTTGCTTCTGACAAGTCCAAGATGGAAAGTGTGTTGCTAAATCTTGACGCATCACGTATAAAACACAAATCAGTACCATTTATCTCACCAACTATCTTCAAGCTAGTAATTTGGTGGTACATCTTGTTTTGAGAAATTTTGTTGGGTAATGTTCCAGCTTTCGTCAAGTTGATGACTACATCTGTTTGCTGGAAGTCCTCATCTTCTTTACAGCTCACAAAGCAAATTAGCATTAAGAGCATGAGAGTCATGATTCCTTTGTTGAATGTATTTTCCTTCATAGTCGTTTTTTGTTTATTGAGTTATTGTTCAAATATTAGTAAACCATATCTTATTTATAGTGTATCTTTTTTATATTGCCGAATTTGTTCGAAACGTTCTTCAATAAAATCACTTATTGTGTCACCTGTTAGTGGTTCTTGCTGTTTATATGAAGCAGGCACCACAATGTTATATCCGTTCCTGTCCAATGTTGATGTGTACCGTATTCCATCCCAATACTCAATATCATCACGTTTTGTTGTGAATAAGAGATGAAAGAATAGTTGTGAGAATAGATATTCTTCACAAAATCCAGTACAATCTTTATTGCTTTTGGTTATAAGACTAAGAAACAAAAGTGGATATGTAACAAGATATTCGAAGGTGTCATATGCTGCCATCTGTTCTCTTTCCTCTTTAGTGGGAATACAAAAGTTTAGATAGTATAAATTCTTTTTGGACTTAAACTCGCCAACATATACATGTTCAGAAACTTTACAATTAGACTCTTTTTCTGCAATATCTAAAGATGAAGCAACATACAAACACGGGAATCCTATTTGATTAAACCGATTAGGACTTGCATGGCGTCGAAGATTATAAGGTAGATGATTGCAATTTTTCGGTTCTATATTAGAATTTAATTTAAGGCACCTATAGTAAATTCGCCCATCGTCAGCTGCAAACTTCAGATAGGATAAGTACCGATCTGCAAGATACCCTTTTGTTGCTTTAGATACGGTCATTAATTTTGACAATGTAGAAATAGCATTATACATATCGCCCTTATAAGCTAATTGCAAAATTTTCAAGCATGTTTGATTTATCACCTTTATAAGATTAACAAAACGTCTCTGCGTTTTGTTTTTATTTAGGCCCAAATCACCTGTAGCTTCAAGCAAATTGTCGAATTCATTTTTATCGGTAGCAGACAACAATGTAACATATTCCTCTAACTTGTTTTTTGCAAAATCATAAAAACTAACACCTTCATAATTTGCAGGCAAGTTATTCGAGAGTATGTTTACTAGTTCTTTTATGTCCATTATCCTGTCATTTTTATGTTTATTGTATGAAAGGTACTAAAGTTTCTCACCTCTATTTCTAGAGGTGAGAGACTTTAGTCTATTAGCTATATCCTTTATTACATAATTTTTGTTAAAGAGCAACCTTGAAAGTCTTGCCTCCGACATTTACAAGATAAGCACCTTTAGATAGTCCGCTTATTACACTACGTTGTGATTTTGCAACTAATGCGCCCTGTAAATCATAGACTTGTACAAGAGTGTTATGAGGTGCGTTGCTTACTATGATTGAGCCATTTTGGGTGGTTATTGATATGTCTTTGGGGGTGTCTGTTACATTTGTTACATTCGTCATTTCTGTATTACAATCGTCTTCGAATTCCTGAATATCCCAGAATATGCCCCATTCAGAGTCTTTACTATAAGCATCTTTACAACCTTTGGGGACATATAGTGTAGCACCAGCATATACTTTATTCAAAAACGGCCCATTGCAAACAACAGGAGGAGTAGTAGATTTACAGATAATCATATCCAAATCATATTCGTTTAATCTATCTACATAAAAAGACGCTATGTTTTTTCCTAATATTAGCGTATCAACCCATTGATAGAACCGTGGATTTTCTGTACATGTGCCAGCAATCTCTAGTTTTTTAATAGTTCCAGTATGAACCTTAGCTACCTCAAAATCATCCCATTTACTTATATCTATCAAAGGACGCCCCACATAAAAATAGTCTAGCCCATTACTAAATGCGGGGTAGGTAAGATAATCATTATCATCATAACAACCATAATTGCTTATGTATCCTTTTATACTGAATTCATCGGGTGCGTCCTCTATGATTACAGTGTCGAGTTTATTTGAAAAGTACGAGGTTTCCTCCCCTCGCTCATAATGAGTTTCGAGTGATGATGCTCCATAAACATAACCATTATAAAGACTATGGGAGAAGGGTAGGCCGTTCAACCCTTTCCCAATAGTCAATTTTGATATATTCGAGCAACCCCAGATAATAGAAGGCGATATTTTTACAACACTAGGTGGAATAGTAAAATTCGTCAGTGCTCTACAACCTTCAAAAGCACAGTAATCAATAGATCTAAGTCGTTTTGGCAATTGTATGGATTTCAAAGAATCGCAATCGTAAAAACAATAAGGTGGAATATCTTCCATATTATCTGGCAGAGCAATAGAACAAAGTTTAGTGCGGCTAAATGCGGATTCCCCTATTGATGTTAATGATGATGGAAACCTTATGTCTTTTATTGAGGTATACGAAAATGCGTATCTTCCTATTTCCAATAATTGTTCTGGCAGCACGACTTCAGTCAAATTTATATTATCAGAAAATGCGTAGTCACCTATTGACAATATTGTATTAGGAAGTGACACGGAGTGTAAGGGGCTGGCATAAACGTAACTCGCACCGGAAAAAGCTTTATTTCCAACACTTGTAACAGTAAGAGTCCTGCCTTTATAAGCAACGGTTTGAGGTATAACTAATTTATCCCCGAAGCTAAAGGCTCCGTCTACACTTACAGTTAGATCCTTAAGGGAGGTTATTGTAAAGTATAGACCATCTGCCTCGAAATCATAAGCAGATGCCGATAAGTAAGAAAAGCATGCTAGTACGACCAAGCATATTTTATGACAAAAATGTTTCATGTTGAGTAGTATTAAATGGTCCTCTAATGTGTTCTTTTTCGAGACGTATCTATCACTTTCTATACTGTTCTTGCGAAATGATGTCTCTCTTTGATTTGCCAGGACTACGATAATGTTTTTGAACGAACAGTGACAGAAACAGAAACAGAATTAGGTATAATGAGGTCGCCAGTAAGACCTGTGCAATAACAAAAAGAATAAGTTTCAATTTTTGCTAATTTATTTGATAAAGTCAATTTATCTTTAAAACCTGAGCAATAACTAAACGCTTTTGAGCCGATTTCAGTTACAGAATTAGGGATGGTGAGGGCACCTGTAAATCCTGAGCAACCAGAAAACGCATATTCACCAATTTTAGTTACAGAATTGGGAATGGTGAGGGCACCTGTAAAACTTGAGCATTTACAAAACGCATATGAGCCGATTTCAGTTACAGAATTAGGGATGGTGAGGGCACCTGTAAAACTTGAGCAATTATAAAACGCACTTCCACCAATTTCAGTTACAGAATTGGAGATTGTGAGGGTACCTGTAAAACCTGAGCATTTATAAAACGCACTTCCACCAATTTCAGTTACAGAATTGGGAATGGTGAGGGCACCTGTAAAACCTGAGCAATTTTCAAAAGCTCTATATCCAATATTAATTAATTTATTAGATAAACTCAACTTTCCATTAAAACCAGAGCAATTATAAAACGCATTTGAGCCGATTTTAGTTACAGAATTGGGGATGGTAAGATCCCCTGTAAAACTTGAGCAATTATAAAACGCACTTCCAGCAATTTCAGTTACAGAATTGGGGATGGTGAGGGCACCTGTTAAACCTGAGCAATTATCAAACACACAAGCTTCAATTTTTACTAATTTATCTGATAAAGTCAATTTACCATTAAAACCTGAGCAACCAGAAAACGCATGATGGCCGATTTCATTTACAGAATTAGGGATGGTAAGTTTCCCTGTTAAACCAGAGCATTTATAAAACGCATTTGAGCCGATTTTAGTTACAGAATTTGGAATGGTAAGTTTACCACTAAGTTTACATTTATAGAAGGCATTTTCGCCAATTGATTTTACAGTAGACGGAATGTAAATACTATTACATAGATTTTTTAAGTAAAATGCATGATCTGGTATTGTTGTTATAGGTCCGTCAAATTCTATCACGCAATTCCCAGTTTTATCAACTGTATGCGATAGAATGTTGGCACCAAAGTCTTTGTTTCCATCGAAAGACACAATCTTCCCATCAGTTGTTTGGTATTGTAACAAAGAATGTTTGCAATTACTACACAATCCATTTATTATAGAATGCCCTCCTTTAGAAGCTGATGTTGTCAAACCACAAATGGTTTCAGCTTCAGTAAACGTGCTGGGAACAAAGGTAATATAGTATGTAGCGTTACAGCTGAAATCTTTGAGTGGAATTTCTATATAACCTATGACGGTTGGACTTTGAATTTCTGCTACCTTAACACTTGTATCATCCAAATGTTTATATAAAACCCACTTGCCATCAGACTTTACATAATAGTTATGTTTTTGTTCAATCCACGACAATCTAAAATTCCAGCCTATACGTTCAATCTTTAAATCAGAAGGGTAAATGTAGCCATTAATAGTATTTTCGATGTTCCAATTTTTATCAGCCATATTTTTATTATCACACCGGTCACGCCACTTACCTTCCACGTTTATTTTGTGTAGATTGTAAGCAAACGACTTGTTGAAAGAAAGTTTAAGGTCGATAGTCGTCCATTTTGTTTCTGTCTTATTAGAATTGTCATTGCACGTCTGATTTTTTTTCGCATTCCGAAATTGCGCAGTACCTACGTTTACGCCATTAAGCATAATCGTGCCTTGCGACCCTACGTTGCCACCATTCTGATAGTTCTTAATGTTTTTTTCGTTGGATACATTGGCTATCTTATTCCACATGTCATTAAGCTTGCATACCTTTACCCCATCAATTGTAAGATATACATCGCCAATAAACCACGCATTGTTGCCATCGTAGTTGTACATCCAAAGTTTAAGCGTAACTTCGGTGCCATTGTCAGAATAAGTAGGACCATTGTCGATACGCACAATCGGATTGCGCGGCACAACATTGTCAGCTGATGCTTTGCTTGCACCTACTACACACATCAGCAACGAAAGCAGCATGCTGAATAACATGCTGCGAGTGTTTTTGAGATAAAAATGATTCATCATGTTTTAATTGTTGGGGAGTTAAGATTTCATGCAAAATTAAACGAAGGAAACAACCCCCCAAAAATATCACTACCATAAATAGGCGTAATGAGGCGTAAAAAGGAGGGTAAAAAGGCGTAAAACCATTAAAAAGCACTACCTTTGTACATAAGGTCGGTATTCAAAATGATTATAGGGTGGTTCTAATGATTTTGAAAACCTACTTACCAAATACTGAAAAACAATGAGTTTAAAACTTACACAACGGCTAACCATTTTTCTTGACCGTCGTAGCCACAATTGGCAACAACGTATGTGTCTTATCACATTTTTGGTGCTTAGTTTGTCAGTAATTGTGGCTGGTGTGCCTATGCACATCTTCGGATTTATCGGTCGCAACCATGTTGCGCTACAAGCATTGTCTGCCCTAACTTGGGTGACAACGCTGGTTATTTTTGTTTGCTATTTGCTGCAACGCTTGTCGCTGAAAGTTGCTATAACCACGTTCGGCATATTGACACAACTAACAGACAGTGCACGCATTATGTGCATGACATTAGAGCGTCCTGAAGGGTTTGTCGATACCATTCTGTTTAACCAAGTCATTTCGCTTGCCCTTATTATCTATCTTGTCATGGCAGTTGTCAGACACGTCCCTGCCATCATTGCCAGCCTAAGCATTGCCACCATCACATTTGCCTACCTAAATTCTGGTGGGGAAATCAACAAACAACTTGTGTTGATTTTTGTGATTGTGGAGATATTTACTTGCATATTGGGCGAACTGATAAGACAGGGCATTGGCGGTATGCAACGCGAAAACGAGGACTACCACTCTACACTCAACCGACTGCTTGCCACCTTCCACATGACCAAGACGGAACTGCTTGCTTACATACAGTTAGGACGTGGAGGCATGCAGGATAAGGATATTACGCACTTTTTCGACCTTCTTGACGAGCGCACAGAAGCTAACCTCATTAAAGCAGTGAAGCAGCGAGTGGCGCAACGCCGAATGCAACATGCCGACATTTCAGCCGTATTGCCTATGCTAACCCCTACTGAGCAAGAGGTGTGTCGCTTGATTATAGGCGGGAAAACCATATTAGAGATTGCCGCCATTCTTAACAAAACGCCTAATAACATTAGCACAGTGCGTATACACATCCGCAAGAAACTCGGACTTGCCACAACCGATGATTTGAGAGAAACTTTGCTGAATGCTATGGGGGCTGAAAAATAGAAATCGTGGTGAGGTGGTTGACACTGAGGCTTTAAAAGACGCATTACACAAGCATTTGTTGCGTGCTGCTATTATTGATACTTGGGAAAACGAGCCTAACATCGACCGTCAATTACTTGCCGATGCTTACATTGCTACACCACACATTGCGGGCTATAGTGCCGATGGCAAGGCTAATGGCACACGCATGGCGTTGCAAGCTGTAGCGCGTTGGCATTGACCCTTCTCCTTTCCATGCTATTAGTGCACCAACACTCCCCACAGACTTTTGTTATTATCCACAAGGGTATGGCAAACAGTATGAAGCGCTTTGCCTTTACGACCCACAACGTGACTCCGTTGCCCTCAAAACACATCCCGAAAACTTTGAAGCCCTCCGTGGTGCGTATCCGATTAGACGAGAAAAACAAGGGTAAGTATTAAGGGGGCAAAAAATAACTCGCGCAGAAATTGATAATAGCTTGCTATCATTAAGGAGTACCCGTCAAAAGTTGCACAAGTTATTTTTTTGCATATTACTAAACAATGCTTCACGCGCCAGCCTCACCCCGTTAGGTAGGGTGTTCAAAATCCGATTTTTTTCTGCACGATATTGAGGCTATTTTATCATCATATTCTGCAACAATATGTACGGGCTGAAAGCCCAAAAGCGCCCAGGGCAAGCGAAGCGACACCCTGGGTCAAAGCATGTTAGTTAGTGACGCCC
>URDV01000059.1 GCA_900546605.1 uncultured Prevotella sp. | reverse complement strand
TGAAATGAATATGAGTGGTGCTACTTGCAAATTCTTCTCTTTTGGAAAATCAAAATCGACTTGCAAGTCGACATTGTTGTATAACCTCAATCGCATTAAAGCTATGTATGACTGCAAAAAATCTGCCTCGTCATTCAAGCTAACACGATCTGTTTGGTTCTCATAAAGCATATATCGCAACAGGCGGCTCAACTCATGTATGGCTTGTTGTGCCTTTTCTTGATCAAAAGCTACCAAGGCATATATATTATTGAGTGTGTTGAGCAGAAAGTGCGGATTGATTTGATTCTTTAAGTTTTTCAGTTCAGCCTGCGAACGCCCCAATTCGGCCTCAGCCCTTGCTTGCTCACTCTTGCGCCAACGCAAACTTAACTTTAAAGCAACCGAGGCTCCCACTGCAAACACATAAAATAAGAAACCACGAACAATGAAAAAGCTTTTGGGCGGAATATGAGGCATACTACCATGACGTAGTCCTCTTTCAATGGGGGGACCTAAGGGAACAAATAGCAAAGCTTGCATTTCGGCTGTGAACTGATAGGCTATAAACACCAACAGATTCACAATAAAGAACCATTTTAACTTACGCTTGTTCAAAAGGAACTTTGGAATAAGCACAAAATAATTTAAATAGAAAGCAATGCATATGGTTACGGGCATAAGGACCCCATGCAAGTAATGCTCCCAATTGATAGTATCACCACGTCGTTTGAAAAATAATGGTGAAAGGAATATATAGCTCCAAGTCAATACATGTACCGCTATTTCGATTAGCAATTCAATTCGTGACTTACGTTGTTGTAAATCCATAGTTATTAAATAAAGAAGAAATTCAAATATAGGTCAAGCAAGTTTGAAACTTATTTCCAAGCCATTGCCTATCATCATGCAAAGATAGTAAAAGGCAGAAATTTGATAAAAAAAGTGCAAATAAAGATGTATTTTTTTAGCACACTAACGTACACAATATTCACATACTTTATTTGCACTTGCGCTTTTCAAGTTACTCACTACTCGTATCTAATAGCTTCAATAGGATCGAGGCTGGCAGCTTTTTTGGCTGGATACCAACCAAAGAATATACCCGTTGCAGAACATACAGCAAAACTGAGCAATACGCTCCAAGGCTGTATCTGTATGGGCCAATGAGCAAACACATTGATACCAACTGCCGCTCCTATGCCACAAACAACTCCTATCAAACCACCCGTCACACTAAGTAAGACTGACTCAATGAGAAATTGATTGAGAATGTCAATACCTCGTGCTCCAACTGACATGCGTAAGCCTATTTCCTTAGTACGCTCGGTAACACTCACATACATAATGTTCATAATGCCGATACCACCTACAACAAGTGATATACATGCTACAACTAGAAGTAATATAGTCATCGTGTCTGATGTAGAATTCATCATTTCAGCCATCTCCTGTTGGCTGCGAATGGTAAAATTATCCTCATCAGCACCTTTTAGCTTATGACTCTCACGTAAAATTGAAGTAATGTCGTCAATAGCGAGGTCTGTCATATCTTCTGTTATGGCAGATGCATTTATTCCTTGCAAGTAAGTTACTGACAATATACGCTTCATCACCGTGGTGTAAGGAGCCAACACCATGTCGTCTTGATCCATACCAAACGAGTTGTAACCTTTTGACTTTAATACTCCAACTATGCGAAAGGGTATTTTGTTATAACGTATCACCCTGCCTACAGGATCCTCGCCATTAGTAAACAAGTTATCAGCCACCGTTTTGCCTATAACACAAACCTTAGCGCTCGTTTTGATATCTTCATCGGTAAACATTTCACCATCCTCCAATTTGAGTTGGCGAATCTCTAAATAGTCAGGTGATATGCCATAAATGGTTGAAGGCGTATTATTATTACCATTAATAAACTGCCCTGATGCATTTACACTGGGTGAGATGGCGGCCAAATACTTAGATTGTTCCTTTAGTGCCTCATAATCTTTTAACTTCATGGTTTGCATGTCTGAAGCATCTTGTTGTGCACCTCCTGGCCCTTTATCTTGACCTGGACGAATCATAATCATATTCGACCCCATTTCAGAGATATTAGCTTGTATGCTCTTTTTTGATCCTTGCCCGATGGCCATCATGGCAATAACCGAGGCCACACCTATAATAATGCCTAACATTGTCAAAAACGAGCGTAACTTATTGGCCGCAATTGCCCGCAAGGCTATTTTAAATAGATTCGATATATTCATTGCGCTAATTACTATTTTTATGACTCTTCATTAGGAGGTAAATCGGCCAAAGCCTTTGCTGCCGAATGAATGTTGTGATTAATAACGTCTTCACGTATAAGTCCATCACGTAGAAATATATTGCGACTTGAATAAAGGGCTATCTCTGGATTATGGGTTACAAATATAATTGTACGTCCTGCCTTAAATAGCTTTTGAAAGAGCACTAATATTTCAAATGATGTGCGTGTATCCAAATTACCCGTAGCCTCATCGGCCAATATTACAGCGGGGTTATTTACCAAAGCACGTGCTATGGCTACACGCTGCATCTGTCCACCCGACATTTGGTTGGATTTGTGATACAACCGCTCACCAAGGCCTACCATCTTCAAAGCCTCTATGCTACGACTGCGCCGCTCCGAAGCTGAAACTGAGGAGTTGTACATTAATGGAAGTTCAACATTTTCAACAGCGGTTGTTTTTGGTAGCAAATTGTAGTTTTGAAACACAAAGCCTATTTTACGATTGCGCAATACTGCACGTTCGCTTCGCTTCATACTACGCACGCTCACTCCATCAAGGTAATATTCGCCACTTGAAGGAGTATCCAAACATCCCAATTGATTAAGCAGAGTTGACTTTCCTGAGCCTGAAGTACCCATAATAGTAACAAACTCTCCTTCGTATATTTTGAATGACACACCTTTTAGGGCATGCACTGTTTCATCGCCTACTATAAAATTGCGTCGAACGTTGTCTAACTCTATTACAACTTTTTTGTCGGTACGATCTTCGGGTTGCGGAAATTGTTCTTCAATCATATAGTTTTCTTCTTTACTAATTTCCATAACGTATTTCGTCCTTACTTCTTCTTTTTACTGGGAGGTCCTGGTGAGAAGGGGCTTTTCTCATCACTTCCACTATCATCGGCCGTTGAATTGTTTTCACCCTCAGCACTGGCTTCCTTCATGTCAACCACCACAACTGCACCTTCTTTAATTCCACTCAATATTTGTGTACGTGTGCCATTGGTTATGCCTATCTGCACACTATAAGCCTTAAAGGTATGTCCCTCGCGCACCCACACTTTGTGTGTACCTTGACAGTCTACAATTTTATCTTTGGGACCTACAGTTTCCTTTGTTGGAGTAAAGCGCAACGCTTTGGTTGGTACACTTAAAATGCCTGTTTGCTCCATGGTGTAAATGGTTACATTGGCCGTTAGCCCTGGTTTTAGTTTTAAATCAGGATTAGGTGCAGATATTACCACTTCATAAGTGACCACATTATTGTCAGTAGTAGCTTCATTACGAACCTGGGTTACTGTACCCTCAAACGTTTCATCAGGATAAGCATCTACTGTGTACGACACACGTTGTCCTACTTTAACCTGACCTATATCGGCCTCATCGACACTTGCAATCACGCGCATGTCTGTCATGTCTTTTACAATAGTGAACAATGTAGGAGTACTGAAGCTGGATGCTACTGTTTGACCTTCTTCAACCGATTTGCTTAACACTACGCCATCAATAGGTGAGGTAATAGTAGCATACCCCAAATTGGTTTGTGCTTTGTTAACAGCTTCTTGACGCTGTGCTAAAACGCTCTCGGCTTGTTGCAATGACAATCGTGCCGACTCATATTCATTAGCACTTATCAAGCCCTTGTTATAAAGCGTCTTCATACGGTTATAGTTTGACTTTTGATAATCCAAATCGCTCTTTGCTCCTTGCAGTTGACTAGTTGCACTCTTGAGTTCGCTTATCAAGTTGGTTTTGTCAAGCTCAGCTATTACTTGTCCTTTTTTTACCGTGCTGTTATAATCAACATATATTTTGTCTATAATACCCGAAACTTGTGTTCCCACATCAACTGAAGTAACTGCTTCAATTGTACCTGTTGCAGTTACGCTATTGCCAATTGTGGCTTTTTCAACCTTGGCCGTTTCATACGACACTTCAAAGGGGGCATCTTGCTTGCGCAAGAAATACCATGTACACCCACCAACGACAGCTAAAGCTACAATAATCGTTGATACTTTCTTTATATTAATTTTCATGTGTTTATGTATTATTTCTGCTATTATTACTTCAATTCATCACCAGCATAAAAACTGAGCAAATTACGATTAAGCAAAGCAGTATATTTGTCCTGCAACATGGTTTGTTGAGCATTTAACAAGTTGGCTCTGCTGTTCAACAATTCTGCAATATTTTTTAGCCCTAAATTAAATTGCTCGGTCATTAACTCATAGCTTGTTGAAAGGCTCTTAACACTTGACTTTGCTGCTACATACTTAGCTTGGCTATTTGTAGCGTTCAGCCAATATGTTTCAATGGATTGATATAGTTGCTTTTGTGTGTCTTGTAAATCAAGTTGAGCTGTTGTTTCAGCCACCTTCGCACGTTCAACAGCGCTCTTGTTCTTGCGATTATCGAATATGGGAATACTGACTGTTACGCCTAAAGTTCCACTAAAGTTATTCTTCATTTGCTTAGCCCAATTGGTCTGACTACCAGTCATATGACTATCGCCTAAGCTACCAGATAGGCTGATTGTTGGCATGTAGCCACTCTTAGCTATTTTTGTGCTAAGTTGGCTCTGTTCTATGGCTAACAAGGAGCGTTTCACTTCAGGACGGCTATCAAGCGCCGAAGCATAAATGTTTTCCTTACCAGGAATACTATTGAGCACTTCAGCGTCTGTAACATCAACACTTTGCACATCAAATGCTTCACTCGCAGGTATCTCTAATAACTGCTTTAATTGCATCTTTGCATCGGCTATTTGTGTTTGCACATTCACTACATTATAGCGTCCTTGGCTCACTTGTGATTGCAACTGCGCTAAATCAGCTTTTGACATAGAACCCACGCTAACCATTTGCTGTCCACGTGCACATATGGTAGAATCTTGTGCCAATAACACACGATTCACTTTTTCGGCCTCTACCATGTAAAGTATCTGCACATATAGCTGTGCTATCTGCTCCTTAATTTTGTTGGCCTGTGTTTGTGTGTCATAAGCGGCCAACTGCTGAGTGTATTGTGCATTGGTTACATTCATTTTGTTTTTACCACCATTCCACACCACCCATTGTGCATTGATACCATAACTACCATTTTGCGTTGCCTTGTCAGCTGCTGATGTTGCGATACCACCATTCACAAAGTTACCCCCACTTTCTTGAAACGGACGATAATTTACACCTTGCGTAACAGCTCCGCTCAAACTTGGCAAGAGTCCAGCCTTTGCTTCAGAAACATCCACACTGGCACTCTTTTCAGTTGCTGCACTTTTGAGCAATTGTACATTATGAGCCATTGCATAGTCAATGCATGCCTTTAGTGTCCACATGCCATTGGTCTGAGCATTCCCCGCCACTGCAAGTAATGCAAAGGATACCATGGCACATTTTTTACGAATTTTCCACATTCTTGTTCTTTGTTTGGTTTACATCCGCAAAGTTACAAGCTTGTCTATTGAAATATGTTGAATAAATACTTATTGACGTTATGAAATAGACGAACGGTGTGTTTTTATCGATAAAGGAAGCCACTTACATAATATAAAGCATTGTTAAGTAGGTAAGTAGGTAAGTAGGTAAGTAGGCATTCAAAAAAATTAGTTTAAACACCTACTTACATTTATAACGATTTTATGTCAGAGCTAGTGAGCGACTGGAAGAGTCGTAAATGAAACATTGGCAACAATGCCATTATCATTTCTACCTTACTGGCAGCCACGTCTTCATACTGTACAAATGAGGTAGCCGATGTATAAAACCATACTTCAAGAGGCAACCCTGTCGGAGTTGGATTCAATTGGCGAAACAATATCCATTGATCTTGAACCACATCATCTTCATGTTTGAAACGTTTTGAAAGATAATGACGAAATAATGTAAGGTTTATTCTCATAGAGCCATCATTGTCCTCATCAGCCAACATGTTGTTCTGATTTAATATTTTCATCTCATCAACCGAAAGCATACGAATGCTTTGTACATCAACATAAAGTGTGCGCTTTACACGGCGCGCTCCACTCTGCACCATTCCTCTCCAATTTTGAAAGGTGTCACTCACCAAAGTATATGGTGGTATCGTTGAAATGGTATTGTCAAAATTGCGTACCTTTATGGTTGTCAACGATATTTCTTCAACTACGCCATCTATATCAAGTTTCTTTATCGTAATCCAATCTCCCACCTTTAGCATTTTGTTAAGCGAGAGTTGTATGCCTGCGACCAGTCCTAATATAGAGTCTTTAAACACCAATAAGAGAACTGTTGCTGCTGCACCTAAACCTGCCACAACTCGTATGGGATTGTAACCAAACAACAATGAAACTCCCACTATTGTGGCCATGCAAACAATTAACATACGCAGAAATTGCAATATTCCTGTTAGGTGATGTTCTTCAAACTGTTCGCTCAGAGCAAGCGACAAATTACGTAAAAAGGTGGTAATGAGAAATGTGCTGCAAATAGTGATGTAAACTTGCAGCAAACGAGAAATAATATGATAGGTTGTGGCAGTATCTACATTGTCATAACATAGCGGCAACAATGCATAAACAAACAAGCAAGGGAAAAGATGACTGGCTGCATCTAACACAGGCTTGTTTATTAAGTAATCATCCCATTTTGTTCCTGTTTTATCAACTAATTTAAGCATAATGGGACTAACAAATTTTCTAAAGCACCATGCCAACATGCAACCCACAAATAACAGCAATGCTATCACTATAACTTGCGCTATATGTGTACTTGTATTATTTGCCATACCCGCATTCTTTAATAGAACCTCAAACAATTGACGTGTGGCATTAATCATAATATCGTGTTTTAGTTTTTATATAAAAAATCCCCTCACCACATTCTTCTTCACATCAGAACTGTTGAGGGGATTTTTTATCCTTTTATTAATTAGCTGAAGTAAACTCGTCAAGGAAGCGCACATCGTTTTCAGAGAACAAGCGCAAATCTTTTACTTGATACTTCAAGTTGGTTATACGTTCTACACCCATACCAAAAGCATATCCTTTGTAAACCTTACTATCAATGCCGTTAGCTTCGAGCACGTTGGGATCAACCATACCGCAGCCCAAAATCTCAACCCATCCAGTTTGCTTACAGAAGGCACATCCCTTACCGCCACATATGTTGCACGAAATATCCATTTCGGCACTAGGTTCTGTAAATGGGAAGTAAGAAGGACGTAAACGAATTTTTGTGTCAGGACCAAACATTTCACGCGCAAAGGTGAGGAGTACCTGCTTTAAGTCAGTAAAACTTACATCCTTGTCAATATACAATCCCTCAACCTGATGGAAGAAGCAATGTGCACGAGCTGAAATAGCTTCATTACGATATACACGTCCAGGACAAAGTACACGAATAGGTGGTTTAGAATTTTCCATCACACGACTCTGTACCGAACTTGTGTGAGTACGCAACACAATGTCAGGATGCTGTTCAACAAAGAAAGTGTCCTGCATATCGCGCGCTGGATGATCTTCAGGAAAGTTGAGTGAAGAGAACACATGCCAATCATCTTCCACTTCAGGACCATCAGCTATAGAGAATCCCAATCGCGAAAATATATCAATTATCTCGTTCTTTACAATAGACAATGGATGGCGTGTACCCAAAGTTATAGGATAAGGAGTACGCGTGAGGTCTAAGTCGGAATGATCATCCTCCTTAGTGGCCAATTGCTGTCGTAAATCATTCAATTTATTTTGCAAGGCAGTTTTCAACTCATTCAGCTTCATACCAATTTCACGTTTTTGGTCTGCAGCTACATTGCGAAACTCGCCCATAAGGTCATTTATTACACCTTTTTTGCTGAGGTATTTTATACGGAGTGCTTCCAACTCTTTTTCATCAGCGGCATGCAATCCAGCAACCTCGCTCAATAATGCTTCAATTTTGTCTGTTAACATCGCGTAATTGCTTATTTTATGTGCAAAGATAGATATTTCTTTGCAAATACGTTCTTACTTACGCTGAAAAGCCTTACTTTTGTCACCCAAATTAATGGTATTTACAATGAAAGCATTCATTTATGCGGTTTTATTGGTTCTGATACTTGTTTCGTGCAAGCCCAACAAGCCTGCTGACCCCGCAACAGAAAGTGTTGATAGCCTAACGGCTCAAGTTGATAGTGAAGCAGACGATAGCATGTCTAATCCGCCCAAGGCAGCTGATGGCTTATTTGATGATTTTATCTACTCTTTTATGCGTAACAAACGTTTTCAGCGTGAGCGCATTAAGTTTCCCTTAACTAATGTGATAGATGGAACAAACCACCCTATTGCCCAATCTGAATGGAAGTACGACCCGTTATACGTTAAACAAGATGTTTACACATTGGTGTTTGACAACGCCCGAGGCATAAAAGCCGAAAAAGACACCACCTTGCGCCATGTGGTATTTGAATGGGTATATCTAAAAAGTAATAGAGTTAAGCAGTACTTTTTTGACAAAGAGAATGGTATGTGGAAACTAACATCTATCGTATCACACGATATGAGCCAAAATATTAATCACGATTTTTATGTATTCTACCACCACTTCTCAACCAATACGACTTTTCAGCGCAAGCATATTCTTAACCCATTCCATTTTAAAACCTACGATTACGACAATTTTCAAAACATCGAAGGTTTACTTGATGTGTATCAATGGCCTGATTTCCGACCCAAGCTACCATCAGGAGTGATTACTAACATCAATTACGGACAGAGCTACGCCAATAGCCAACGACGCGTGTTGATGATTTGCAGTCAATCAGGTGGAATGGGATGCTCGCTCACTTTCTTACGCAAAAATGGTACATGGATGCTTGAGAAGCTTGAGAACTAAAAGCATTAGTCATAAGTTGGTATTCAATTATATTTATCAACATGCGTTGGCGAAATTAGTAAACAAGTTGATAAGTTAACGGGTAAGTTTGTCAGGCATTTTAGATTCTTACCATTCTAACTTTAACATAATAAGTGGTGTATAACAGACCTACTTGTTAACCTGTCAACTTGTTAACCCGTTCACCAACAAATCTGCCAACGGGTTATCAATAGGTATTATTTTTACATTGAAAGCACATTTTCGGACACATCTGTTGCCTTCATACTCAGTCATGTAGCCCACTTGACTCTCTCGAACAAAGGAAAGCAGTTGTATATTGACAATGTACTTCCTATGCAAAAATAATTTTTGAGCACCTACTTTTTCCACTTAAAGGATTAACGATATTCACCATTTAACATCGAACACCTTTTTTAATAATATATATAGATTCCTTATGTATTCGCTTCTTCAACACAACACCTTTGGCATTAACGCATCGTGCCGAGAGTTTAAAGAATATAGTAGCATTAGCGAACTTCGCAAATTACTACCATCACTACACACTAACAAATGGCTACATATAGGAGCTGGGAGCAATCTGCTGTTTGTAAAAGACTTTGATGGTATTGTGCTACATTCAAAAATAACCGACTGCGAGTTACTGAGTAAAAATGATGACAACATTTGGCTACGTGTAGGTGCAGGATTCATTTGGGACGAATTTGTTGACTATTGTGTATGCCACCAATACTATGGTCTTGAAAATTTATCCTACATTCCTGGCGAGGTGGGTGCGAGTGCTGTACAGAACATTGGTGCTTATGGCATTGAAGCTTGCCAATTTATTGAAGAGGTTGAGGTAATGGACGTTGCCACTGGACAAATAAGAGTATATAACAACGCACAATGCCAATATGCCTATCGCAAAAGCATATTCAAGCAAGAGTTACGAGGCAAATGCATTGTAACGCACGTTACCTATCGTTTATCATCTCATTTCAGCCCCGACCTTGAATACGCTGCAGTAAAACATGCCTTACAAACTTACGGCATTTCAAAGGAAACTCTTACGGCTCAACAACTACGTGACGTTATTACAAAAGTCAGACAGAGTAAACTACCCGATCCCAAGGAAATAGGTAGCGCAGGGTCTTTTTTCATGAACCCCGTGGTAGACGAACATACATTTAATCTTTTACTTAAACAATATCCCGATATGCCTCATTACGTCATGCCTAATGGAATAAAAATTCCTGCTGGATGGATGATTGAGCAATGCGGTTGGAAAGGCAAAAACTTGGGTAAGGCAGGAGTATATAGCAAGCAAGCCCTTGTATTGGTAAACTTAGGAGGTGCAACA
>URDV01000058.1 GCA_900546605.1 uncultured Prevotella sp. | reverse complement strand
CTTACCTGTTAACCCGTTAACTTGTCAACTTGTTTACTAATTCCGCCAACGCGTAGGTTAACAAGTAAGTATGCTTTACACCACTTATTATGTTAAAGCCAGAATGACAAGAAACTTAAAAAGCTTGGCAAACTTACCTGTTAACCCGTTAACTTGTCAACTTGTTTACTAATTCCGCCAACGCGTAACTTTACGACTCCATAGTTATCCAACTAAAACTTAGCTACTTATGAATGTCGCAATTTGAGTTCGTGTTCAATGTCAGTAAGGCTTACCCCCATTTGTTCAAGCATAACGAGGTAATGATACATGAGGTCGCTTGCTTCATAAATAAAGCGGTCGCGATTGCCATCAATAGCCTCAATGATGCTTTCGGCACATTCCTCGCCCACCTTTTTAGTAATAGCTTTGATGCCTTTTATAAACAGACGGGTGGTGTAAGATCCTTCGGGTAATTCGGCACGACGCTGCGCTATGAGTGCGGCCAGTGAACGTATAAAACCCTCGTCGGCAGGTGTGTCAAAACACGCTGTTGTGCCACGATGGCAGGTGGGGCCTATGGGATGCACCTGTATGAGCAGCGTGTCGGCATCGCAGTCAATGTAGGTGTTGACCACATGTAGGTAATGGCCAGAGGTTTCACCTTTGGTCCAAAGTTGTTGTCGGGTGCGACTGAAAAAGGTGACGCGCCCTTCGGTTTGTGTCTTTTCAAAGGCTTTTTGATTCATATAGCCCAACATGAGCACACGTAGTGTTGTGGCGTCTTGTATGACAACGGGCAGTAGGCCATCGGCACATTTATCGAGTTTTATATCGTTCCAAGTCATAATATATAGCGGTTGGGTGGGTTGACGGGTATATGTTGGTAGTTAAGTCACGTTTATTCGTTCATTCCGCTCAGTCTAACGGCAATGCCTTGTTGGTGCAGTTGGCGTTTGAGTTCGGGAATGGTGATTTCGCCATAATGAAAAATGCTGGCAGCTAAAGCCGCATCGGCATGTCCTTGAGCAAATACTTGCGCTATGTCGTTGGCAGAGCCAGCTCCGCCTGAGGCAATGACGGGTATTTGTAGCGATGACGTGAGGCGTGCATAGGTAGAACAAGGATAGCCATTTTTAGTACCATCGTGATTCATGGAGGTAAATAATATTTCGCCAGCTCCGCGCTCTTGTGCCTCATGAGCCCAGCTGAATAGCTCGCGGTTAGTGGTTTGTGTTCCTCCGTGGGTGCATACTGTCCAATGTGCATGTGCTTCATCACACGACGAAGCATTGAGTGGGGCATGTTGGGCATCAATGGCCACTACCACAAATTGTGAACCATAGTGTGCGGCAATTTGGTCAATCAGTTCAGGGTTGCGTAGTGCTGCGCTATTAATGCTCACCTTGTCAGCTCCAGCATCAAGCAGACGGGCAGCATCGTCAATGGTTGATATGCCCCCACCTACCGTAAAGGGTATGTTAATGCCATCGGCTATGCGGCTAACGAGTTGGGTGAAAGTGTTGCGTCCTTCGCGTGTGGCGCTGATGTCAAGGTAAACCAATTCGTCGGCTCCTGTGCGAGCATAGTGTTGCCCTAAGGCTACAGCATCACCCACATCGTGTAGTTGCTCAAAGTGTATGCCTTTGACGGTGCGGCCTTCTTTAACATCAAGGCAAGGTATGATTCGTTTGCTAAGCATTTGCTCTTAGTTTATATTTTTAGTCTTAAGGTTGACGGGTAAGTTAGTTAACGGGTTGACGGGTAAGTTAGCTAACGGGTTGACGGGTTAACAGGTTGACGGGTAAGTTAGTTAACGGGTTGACGGGTTAACAGGTTAACGGGTAAGTTAGTTAACGGGTTGACGGGTTAACAGGTTGACGGGTTAATTACCTGTTATCCTGTTAATTCGTCAACTTGTTTACTAATCACTCAAAGTCAGAAAGGTAAAAAGTTAAAATGCTTGACAAACTTACCCGTTAACTTGTTAACCTGTTAACCTGTTAACCCGTCAACCCGTTAACTTGTTAACCATAAAACTATAGTACAATTTTCCCCTCATAAATAGCTTTGCCCACAATCACCTTGCGCAGGCCTAAATGTTCAAGTTGATGAATGTCGTCCATGCATGAAATGCCGCCCGATACTGTGATGTCAATTGTGGGATACTTGTGTTGCAAACGAACATAAAGTTCGGTAGCGGGACCTTGCAACATGCCGTCGCGCGAAATGTCGGTGCAAATAACTTGCGAAAGACCGTGAGGAAGAAAACGATCGATGAGCTGATCAATCGTCATGTCCACCTCGTGCTGCCACCCATTTACCGATACGCGACCTTGCTTCACGTCAGCACCCAACACCATGCGCTCGGGGCCATAAAGGTGAAGCCAATGCTCAAACAACTTAGGGCTTTGTGCTGCCACACTGCCCACTACCGCATAACGGGCACCTGCAGCAAACACAGCATTGAGGGCTTGCTCGCTCTTGATGCCACCTCCCCATTCAATTTCGGCTCCATCAATGGCGGCTAATTGCTGCAAAGTGTTGAGGTTTTGAGGCGATGCAGCTTTAGCCCCGTCTAAGTCGACCACATGAATGCGATGCATGCCATGTTGCACAAATTGGCGAACCATGCTCGCGGGGTCGGCATCGTACACCTTTTGTTGGGCATAGTCGCCTTGGGTAAGTCGCACACAGCGGCCACCTATTAAGTCAATGGCAGGTAAAATGGTCATAAGCTAATAAAGTTTTGAAGAATACGTTCGCCTACATCGCCACTCTTTTCAGGGTGAAACTGTGTGCCGTAAAATTGTTCGTACTTGAGCGCAGCACTGAATAACAAACCATGATGAGTGGTGGCAATGGTGTCGGGACAGAGCGTGGGATAATAAGAGTGGACGTAATAAACCGAGTCGCCACTATGAATGCCCTTGAATAGTTTCTTTTCAACATTGCCCAAAGTGTTCCAACCCATGTGGGGAACTTTGCATTCGGCTGAGGCAGGAAAACGACGCACATGCGCATCGAATATGCTCATACACTCGGTGAGAGCCTGTGGCGTAGCCCCCTCTTCAGAGTCGCGACACATCACTTGCAAACCTACGCATATACCCAACACGGGTTGGCGCAACTGCTTAATAACGGGTATGAGTTGCGACTTGCGCAGGTGGTGCATGGCTTCGGCACAATTGCCCACACCTGGTAGTAACACGTGGTCAGCGCGGCTAATGGTGGTGGCATCGGCCGTTACGCAGTATTCAGCACCTAAGCGGTGAAGTGCGTTTTCAACCGACCGCAGGTTGCCCATTTTATAGTCAATAATTGCTATCATAAAACTCCTTTGCTACTGGGTATTTCATAACTAAACACATTGCGCTTAATGGCTTGCCGCAGGGTGCGTGCAAAAGCCTTGAATACCCCCTCGATGAGGTGATGATTGTTGGTGCCACGTGCTTGAATGTGCAGGTTACACTGCAGGGCTTGGCAGAGTGAACGAAACACGTGCTCGTACATTTCGGTAGGCGTGTCGCCTACATATTCGCGTGTAAAAGGCACGTCCCACTTAAAGTCAATGCGTCCGCCTAAATCGAGTGTTACCATAGCATCGCACTCATCCATGGGCAGCACAAATCCGTAACGCTCAATGCCGCGTTTATTGCCTAAGGCTTGCCGCAATGCGTCGCCTAAGGCTATGGCCACGTCCTCCATGGTGTGGTGTTCGTCAACAGCTAAGTCGCCTCGGCAAGTGCAACAGAGCGAAATGCCAGCATGCTTAGGTATTTGTTCCAACATGTGGTCATAAAAGTGTAAGCCTGTGTCAATGTTCGAGGGTTGATGTCCGTCTAAGTCAATAACTATGTGTATGTCGGTTTCGGCTGTAGTGCGTTTGATTTCGGCACATCGCTCGGTGGTACGTAAAAATTCAGCAACCTTGGCCCAACTATCGGTGCATAGTGCCAAGGCTTGCTGCTGAGTGGCATTCAGCATTTGTTGCGCACGATGAGGCTCTTGCAACAATATGGCTCGGCACCCTAAGTTGACAGCCAGCTGCACATCGGTGGCCCTATCGCCAATAACATAAGAGTGAGCCAAGTCATACTCTCCCGTTAAATACTCCGTAAGCATGGCAGTGCCAGGCTTGCGTGTGGGCGCATTTTCGTGTTCAAAGGTGCGGTCAATGTATTCGTGCGCAAAGTGTATGCCTTCGCCATGCAGCGTTTGTAACATCTTGTTATGGGCTGGCCAAAAGGTGCTTTCAGGAAAACTGTCGGTGCCCAAGCCATCTTGGTTACTTACCAACAAGGGCATGTAGTCGGTACTCATAATGGAGCGTAGCCCACTGATGGCACCTGGCACAAATGTTAACTTTGCTAATGAGTCAATTTGCTCATCGGCAGGCTCCTCAATAATGGTGCCGTCGCGGTCAATAAATAATAGGCGTTTCATGCAAACAACTTAAATGATTGGAGCAAACGTTGATTTTCATCGGGGGTGCCAATGGTCACTCTTAAGCAACCTTCGCACCCCTTCACGCGGTGCCGATTGCGCACTATGATGCCTTGGCTTACCAAGTGGGCATAGAGGGCATCGGGCTGTGTGACCTTGACTAACAAAAAGTTAGCATCGCTATGAAACACCTTAAGCACACAAGGCAATGTTGCAAGGGCTTGGGCCAAGGTGGCACGTTCGCTGAGCACTTGTGCCACATGGGCATCGTGGGGTTCGGTGTGCAAGCGGTGTATTACTTCTTGCTGCGTGGGGCCATTCACATTGTAGGGGTATTTTACGCGGGCAAACACAGCGGCTATTGAGGGTGAGGCAAAAGCTAAGCCCAGTCGTAAACCCGCCATGCCCCATGCCTTTGACAGCGTTTGCAGTACAATGACGTTGGGGTGATGGTTTAACACGCTGAGCATGCTGCCTTGGCTCGAAAAGTCAACGTAGGCCTCGTCAACCACTAAAGCACCGTCAAACCTATTGGCCAGTTCCTCAAGTTGAGCTATGCTGAAAGCATTGCCTGTGGGGTTATTGGGCGAACACACCCAGAGTAAGCGAGTGTGGGCATCGGTGGCAGCCAATAGCTGCTGGGTGTTGAGGCTATAGTCGGAGGCATTTAACATTACCTCGCGCACCTCAACATTATTAATGGCCGCGGCTACGCTATACATGCCATAGGTGGGCGCAATGCTTACCACGTTGTCGATGCCTGGCTCGCAAAATATGCGAAAGCACAGGTCGATGGCTTCATCGCTGCCATTGCCAATGAACACTTGTTCGGCATTAACGCCTTTGCATTGGGCTATGGCTTGCTTTAAAGCCTTTTGGTGTGGGTCGGGGTAGCGGTTCACACCATTATTGTAGGGACTCTCGTTGGCATCGAGCCATACGGATATGTCGCCTCCCTTGTAGTCATCGCGTGCGGTGGAGTAGGGCAATAGCGACTGTATGTTGTTGCGTATTTTCATAGCTGAAGTATACTTAATGGATGGTAGTAGTGAACGGGTTAACGGGTTAACGGGTTAACGGGTTAACGGGGTGAAGGGTTAACGGGTAAGTATGCTATATATCACTTATATTAAAGTCAGAATGGTGAGAAGTTAAAATGCTTGACAAACTTACCTGTTAACCTGTTAACCCGTCAACCCGTTAACCCTTCACCCCGTTAACCCTTCACCCCGTAAGAACTACTTCGGCTTGCGTACCCTCACGGCTTGTGCATGCGCTTGTAATCCCTCAGCCTCGGCCATGGTAATGATGGTGGAGGCAAGAGACTGTAGTCCTTGCTGCGTAAGTTCTTGAAAGGTGATTTTGCGCATAAAGCTGTCAATGTTTACACCACTATATGAACGAGCCCAACTGCTTGTGGGTAAGGTGTGGTTCGTGCCCGAAGCGTAGTCGCCTGCCGACTCGGGCGAATAGTTGCCTATGAATACGCTGCCAGCTGCTGTTATGCCATTGGCCATTTGCCATGCATCGTCCACCGAAAGTATGAGGTGCTCGGGAGCATAGGCATTTGAAAAGGCCAACATCTGTTCACGATTGGGCAACACAATGATACGACTATGGCGCAGTGACTGCTCTACCAACTCATGTCGAGGCAGTAGAGCCGTTTGGCGAACTACCTCATTGGCCACGCTTTGGGCAAAGGCGGCATTGTTGCACACTAATATGGCTTGACTGTCAGGCCCATGTTCGGCCTGTGATAGCATGTCGGCAGCCACATAGTCAGCATGGGCGGTGTGATCGGCCATAACGAGCACCTCTGATGGACCAGCAGGCATGTCGATGGCTGTGTGAGTGCTTACCTGTTGCTTGGCATGCGTAACATAGCGGTTGCCAGGACCAAAAATTTTATCCACACAGGGTATGCTCTCAGTGCCATAAGCCATAGCTGCAATGGCTTGTGCTCCGCCAACGCGGTAAATGTGGTGTATGCCGCATGCGTTGGCCGCATATATTATTTCGGGAGCGATGTGGCCATCGGCCCCTTGTGGGGTACACAGCACAATGTCCTTGCAACCTGCTATGGTGGCAGGCGCAGCTAACATGAGTACGGTTGAGAATAGGGGCGCGCGTCCACCAGGAATGTACAATCCTACACGCTGAATGGGTACTGCGCGTTGCACACAGTGCACACCTGGTTGCGTTTCAACCTTAACGGCATGAGGCAGTTGAGCTTGATGAAAGGCACGAATGTTGCGTAACGCATGGTGTATGGCTTGCTGCACCTCGGTGCTGGTTTGTGCTGCTAATTGTGCGCGTTCTGTGTCCGAAAGTTCAATGTGGGTAAGTTCTGCATGGTCAAAGTCGTGTGCAAAGCGTCGCAAGGCAGCATCACCTTCGTGGCGTACAGCAGCTATGATGTGGCGTACGCTTTCAATTACTTGCTCATCGCTCGGTGCATTGCGTTGACACAGCGCGGGCCATTCTTCAGGACGAGGATTGTTTATAATTTCCATTAGCTAATGTTTCTCAATAAATAGGTTCTCAAATAGTGTTGGAACATATAGGGTTAACAAGTTAACAGGTTGACGGGTTAACAGGTTAACGGGTTGATGGGTTAACAGGTTAACGGGTTGATGGGTTAACAAGTTAACGGGTTGACGGGTTGACGGGTTAACAAGTTAACGGGTTAACGGGTTGACAGGTTAACGGGTTGATGGGTTAACAGGTTAACGGGTTAACGGGTTGACGGGTTAACAAGTTAACGGGGGGACGGGTTAACGGGTTGACAGGTTAACGGGTTAACAGGTTGACAGGTTAACGGGTTAATAAAAGGATGCGACAAATAGCTCAACTTTTTAACTTCTCAACTCTTTAAATCTTCAACTTCCCCCCCTACGGAATCATATTTTCTAAGTTAAGCACCAATATGCCTTCAGCGCCAAGTTGTTTGAGTTGTTCCACCTTTTCCCATAACACGTCTTCGGCAATGACCACATGCATAGAGCACCAGTCCTTGGCAGCCAAAGGCAAAATGGTGGGGGAGCGCATGGCAGGTAATAGTTTTACGGCTTCATCGACCAAGGCTGAAGGTATATTCATCAATACATATTTGTAGCCACGGCTATTGGCAATAGATTTGAAACGAAACTTTAACTTTTCAATTTCAGCTAACTTGTCGTTATCAAGTCCTTGGTGCGCTACAAGTGCAGCCTCGCTATAAAACACCTCTTCCACCTCGCGCAAACCATTTTGCACCAGTGTGCCACCTGATGAAACAATGTCGAATATGGCATCGGCCATGCCTACTGCAGGTGCAATTTCTACTGAACCTGCTATTTCGTGAATGTCGGCCTCTATGCCTTTTTCAGTGAAGAAGTGGTGCAACACGTTGGGATAAGATGTGGCCACTGTGCGCCCATTGAACCATGCCAAACCAGGATACTCTACTTCACGTGGCACGGCCAACGAAATGCGGCATGCTCCAAAACCTAAACGCATGATTTCGTCAACGGCCATGTTGCGTTCAGCTACCTCGTTTAATCCTACAATGCCAACATCGGCTACACCCATGTGTACGGCTTGTGGTATGTCGTCATCACGCAGGTAGAGTACTTCAATGGGGAAACCTTTGGCACGTGCCACTAATTTGCGTTTGCTTTGTGCTACATCAATACCAGCATCTGTCAGCAGTTGCATGGTGTCTTCATTAAGTCGTCCTTTGGCTTGTATGGCTATACGTAACATAGGCTGTTTTTTATGTTGTTAGGTGTTTGTGTTGTATTAAATGAACTGCAATATTCGATATTTTAATTGATATATGCAAGTTTTGTGGGTGTAAAATAGTTATTTTGCTTGTATTTATCCAATTCTGCTTGCTTTTATTCAATTTGTGGGTGTGCATTATTTAAATGTGAGTAATGCATGTTATGTCAGTTGTGCGAAGATAGGCTGCACCTCGACAATAAAAATGTAAGTCTTTCAGCCTTACATTTTGTATTGTGCTCGGTTTGCACTATCTTTGCACATTATATATAGCAAATACAGCTATTAATGAACAGAAACAAATTTTAATGAGTTGCCTTAAACAAGGCTATATTATATATTGAGAGTACCATGAAAATCATACTCAACCCTAAATATGAAGCTTTGCGTGACTACTTGATTCACCTTGAGGAACATTTTGAACGTGAAGGTCGCGATATACACGCGGACCGAAATGTGATACGTACCTTGCAGGTGAATGGATTGACTCTCTGTGTAAAGCGTTTCGCTCCCCCTTCGCTCAGACGTAAAATACAACAAATGTTGTATAAAAAGTCGAAGGGTAAACAGGCCTATCTCAGTCCGTTGCTGTTACGCGAACGTGGTTTTGAAAGTCCTGAATCAATAGCCTTTGTGCGTTTTCGTCATGGGTGGGTACATACTACTACTTACTTTGTAAGTTTATTGTCAACTTATCGCTATAGTATGCAAACGTTGCTGAATGAACCCTATGAAGAACAGCAAGAGGTGATAAAGCATTTTGCTCGCTATGCTGCTCATTTACATGAAGATGGCTTTTTGCATCGCGACTTTTCGTCGTCTAACATTTTATATGATAAAATTGATGGTCGTTATCACTTTTCGTTAGTTGATACCAATAGCATGAAGTGTGGATCGCCTGTTAGCATTGAAGCTGGATGTCGCAACTTGGGCAAACTATCGGGTGATGATGCTTTCTTTTCTCTCTTAGCACAATTTTATGCTGCTGAGCGCAAAGCTGACCCTGTAATGTGTGCTGCACTCATTAATAAGTCGCGAACAAGAAATAAAATGATAGGTTGAGTAAATAATCTTTGAACACCTATTTAGTGACATTTACAATGCACTATGTAAAAAACGTGTACTATATACGATCCATGCAAATTGTATGTGAAAAGATGTGTTAATGATGCTTCTTGCTTATGATGAAGACAACAACGAAAGAATGTTAAAGGCTGCAGCCAGTCTTTGTAGATGGCTATTATCGATTCAAGATGAAAATGATAAACATACATATTTACTGAATATGATGCAGATAATAAAACGAGAAAGATAGTTGAATTTAGAAGAAAGGGAAACTCTTATGGATTTAGTCGATTCTGTTGACCTTATGGGTAAGGTTGCTTGTTATATACTCTTAGATAACAGAGAGCAAGCAGAACATTACATTAAAAAACTTAGTAAAAAAGAAGTTGTATTCTTCAAGTCTCTGCCTATCTACAATCTGTATAATAGTAAAAATCATTCAGATGTATAACATTCGATACTTAATTAGGGTGTTCAGTTTGATGTTCCTATTTTGGGTATCAAAAACAATGTACAAATCATCAAAATCATTGATAACCATTTGATAAGTAAAACATAATCTTGTGCGAATCTACATCTGATTTTTTGATAGTTAAAATCGTCTTATATTTTGCACTCATTTCGCTAATTCTCAAGATTTTAAGTTGCTAAAACACAATCAAAAACGAGAACATAGAATTGAACACCCTAATACTTAATGCAAAATCTCAAAAGAAGAATATGAATACAATTAAGCACGTATTACTTAAAGGAAAAGAAAGTTATCTTGATCATACAAAGAGTATTGCTTTATACGGCAAGCTCTATTGGCGCAAATCTAACAAGAAACTTAATGTTGGTGACATCGTGTATCTTTTTATGTCAGGTAAAGGACATTATCAAATCAGATACAAATTAGAAGTAACCAACACAAGCGTACCAAGACAAGACGAAAAATGTTGGTTTGTTCCTGATAATGATTGTTTTGAGTTCACTCCTGTTGCAGCCATGTATGAAGGCGAAGGACTTGGATATAATGAACTGGAATCGATAGGTATCAGCAGATATGTTCAGTATGCTGTTCTCAATAATGAACAGATAAACTTTATCGATAAATACTTTGAGTAGCACTATAACAGAAACTTTGTATGATTGGCGCAATTATTGGCAACTTAGCAGCATGGACTTGGGAAAACGATTATGAGAAATTTTTATCCATCCTTGATTTCAGAGAAAGCATTGCTCTCTGAAATAGGTCTTTCTGTGCTTGCAACTGCAGATGCACTTGACTTTAATCTATTCATGAACAAAGCAGAATATCAGGAATACATTCGTTCATGGTTTCGTGTTGTCAATGACGATGTCGTATGCTACTCTGAAGGGGGGGGGTAAAGAATGGATTGAAAAGCAAAACTATCGTTCACAAACATAGGTTGAAGAGGGAGCGTAGCCCGCTACGCTCCCTCTTCAGCCCACGTTTCTGAACGAAATACTGCACCCATTCATATCAACTAATTTTGAATACCTACTTATATG
>URDV01000057.1 GCA_900546605.1 uncultured Prevotella sp. | reverse complement strand
CTTACTTGTTAACCTGTCAACTTGTTAACCCGTTAACCTGAAATTCCGCCAACGGGTATATATAGGTTACATCGGTCACGTAGCCCGCTACGCTCCCTCTTCAACCTCTGTTTATGAACGAAGTACTGCACCAACTTATATCAACTAATTTTGAATACCTACATACCATATTACATTTGCATGTTCGCCCCTTAGAATGTACTTTTTCTTCATTATTCATTACTTTATACTGATATTTTTGTACTTTTGCATGCAAATAGTTATTTTTGCTACAAAATCTAATCGAATATAGCAATGTCAATGGAACATTCAAAAGAACTAATGAATCTTGCTGCTGATAATATACGTATATTGGCCGCAAGTATGGTAGAACGCGCTAAGTCTGGCCATCCGGGCGGAGCCATGGGAGGTGCCGATTTTATAAACGTGCTCTACTCCGAATTTCTTAATTTCGACCCTGATGAAGCAACATGGCGTTGCCGTGACCGCTTTTTCCTCGACCCGGGTCATATGTCGCCCATGCTATATTCTCAGCTGGCGCTGATTGGTAACTATTCAATTGACGACTTAAAGCAGTTTCGTCAATGGGGGTCACCTACACCTGGTCATCCTGAGGTTTGTCAGGAGCGTGGAATCGAAAATACAAGTGGTCCATTAGGACAAGGCCATACTTATGCCGTGGGTGCAGCCATTGCAGCTAAAGCCTTGTATGCACGTACGGGTAACCCAGGGTTTGATAAGGAAAAAATTTATGCCTACATATCAGATGGTGGTGTACAAGAGGAAATATCACAAGGCGCAGGTCGCATTGCAGGACACTTAGGTTTGAACAACCTTATTATGTTCTTTGATGCAAACGAGGTGCAATTGTCAACAGATACATCGGCCGTGATATCTGAAGACACAGGCATGAAGTATCGTGCATGGAATTGGAATGTGCTTGAGGTGGATGGCAATGATGCTGATCAAATACGTGAAGCACTTAAGGCGGCTAACGCTGAGGAATCACGCCCCACACTCATTATTGGTCATTGTGTTATGGGTAAAGGCGCTCGTAAAGCTGATGGCACATCTTATGAGCACAATTGTAAGACCCATGGTGCACCACTGGGTGGTGATGCCTATATCAACACGATAAAGAATTTGGGCGGTGACCCTGAAAACCCGTTCGTAATTCGTGAGCAAGTAAAACAAATGTACGATGAGCGCAAAGCCGAACTTCGTAAGATTGTGGCTGAGCGTCGTGCTGAAGAAAAGGCATGGGAGGCTGCAAACCCTGAAAAGGCTTCACTACTGAACGATTGGATGGCAAATAAGTTACCTAACATTCCTTGGGAAAAGGTAGAACAAAAGCCTAATTCACCCACTCGTAATGGATCTTCGGCATGTTTGAGTTTGCTCTCAGAGTATGTTCCGAACATGATTGTTTCATCAGCCGACCTTTGCAATTCTGACAAGACGGATGGCTTTTTGAAACATACAACGGAAATTTCACGTACCAACTTTGCTGGAGGCTTTTTACAAGCTGGTGTGTCAGAGCTTACCATGGCATGTGTTTGCATTGGTATGATGTTGCATGGTGGTATCATTACTGCTATGGGTACATTCTTTGTATTCTCAGACTACATGAAGCCTGCCATACGTATGGCCGCTTTAATGGAGGTTCCCGTAAAGTTTGTGTGGACGCATGATGCGTTCCGCGTAGGTGAGGATGGTCCAACACATGAGCCTGTAGAGCAAGAAGCCCAAATCCGTTTGATGGAGAAATTGAAGAATCATAGTGGTCGCGATAGCGTACGCGTGCTCCGTCCTTGTGACGTACATGCTGTAACTGAATGCTGGCGCATGGCTATGGAAAACTTCGATACGCCTACCGCTTTAATATTCAGCCGTCAGAATGTAAACGACCTACCTGCTGGCACTAATTACCACGAAGGCATTCTGCATGGTGCATATGCTGTGATTAAAGAAGATAATCCTGATGTTATTTTGGTAGCATCGGGTTCAGAGGTGACCACACTTGTTGACACAGCTGCGTTGCTCAAGGCTGATGGCATTAAGGCTCGTGTGGTAAGTTGTCCAAGTGAAGGGTTATTCCGCCGTCAGAGCAAAGAGTATCAAGAAACTTTAATACCTACTGGTGGCAAGATTTTCGCCTTAACAGCAGGCTTACCTGTAAACTTTGAAGGCTTGGCTGGTTCAAATGGTAAGGTTTATGGACTTGATAGCTTTGGCTTTAGTGCTCCCTACAAGGTTTTGGACGAAAAATTAGGCTTTACTCCTCAAAACATGTATAAGGAGGTATTAGCCTATCTGGGTAAATAGAACTCAAACTACAAAAGTAAACACAAAACAAGAAAACGATGATAGGTCTTGCAAGTGATCATGCTGGCTTTGAATTAAAGCAGTATGTAAAACAATACCTTGAGAGCAAGGGTATGACATACAAGGACTATGGTACATATAGCACCGATAGTTGTGATTACCCTGACTTTGCTCATGCCTTGGCACGCGGTATTGAAAATTGCGAAGTTGAGCAAGGTATTGCCATTTGTGGTAGTGGCGAGGGTATTTCGATGACACTCAACAAGCATCAGCGCATACGTGCAGCCTTGGTGTGGATTCCCGAAATAGCTCACATGACACGCCAACATAATGACGCCAATGTGCTTGTTATGCCAGGTCGATATATTGACAATGCTACAGCACACGACATAATGGAGGAATTCTTCAATACTGAATTCGAAGGAGGACGACATGTGCGTAGAATTGAAAAAATTCCAGTTTAACGTTGATAAAAGTGGTGCAAACATTCTCTAAATCAACAGAAAGTAGTATCTTTGCATTCGCTTTTATAAAACGAATAACAAACTAAATACATTAAACTGGAATGACTAAATCAGAAATCGTCAAGGCTATTGCGAACAAAAAAGGCTTTGACCGCGCTACTGTTTCGCAAGTACTTGAGGCATTTACCGTAGAAATAAAGAATGCTTTACTGAGTGGAAACAACGTAAGCATGCGTGGCTTTGGAACATTCTATCTGAAGCATAGAGCTGAGAAAACGGCTCGTAACATGCAGAGTAACACTACCATCATCATTCCCGCTCACGACATTGCAGCCTTTAAGCCTGCTAAGGAATTTGCTGTATCGGTAAAAGATATGAGTCAGAAAGCTTAAAATACAATTCACATAATTAACTATAAAACGTAATAGGTATGCCTAACGGAAAAAAGAAGAAAAGACACAAGATGTCTACTCACAAGCGTAAAAAAAGACTGCGTAAGAATCGTCATAAGAGCAAATAATAGCTCGACGACTCTTTGCTGAGTCTTTTCCACAACGAGTAAACGAGCTTATATTGTAGCCTAACTGGCTATGACTCTCGTTTGCTCGTTCTTTTTTAATTTAATGTAGCTCATATGGGTATTTCACTTAAAGGGTACGGAGGCTATTACTTACAACGTAGGTAGACTCTTTATGGCTTAATGGTAAATGCTACATATGAAGTTCGAAAAGTAAAAAATTCATGACAAGCGAAGTTATTGTAGATGTAACCTCTAAAGACATTTCTATAGCGTTGTTAGAAGACAAGAAGTTAGTTGAATATCAACGCGAGGGACGTTCAGCACATTTTTCAGTAGGTAACATCTATTTGGCTAAGGTACGCAAACTGATGCCTGGCCTAAATGCTTGCTTCGTGAATGTCGGTTTTGAACGCGATGCCTTTTTGCACTATTTAGATTTGGGCACGCGCTATCACTCTCAAGAGAAATTCCTGAATTTACTGGGCGATGGTAAGCGTAACATCTCGCTCGATAAATTGGGCAAACAACCCGAATTAGACAAAGACGGAAGCATACAAAATACGCTCAAAGTTGGTCAAGAGATTCTTGTACAAATAGTAAAGGAACCTATCAATACAAAGGGACCACGTTTAACGTCGGAGATTTCATTCGCTGGACGTTTTCTTGTGCTAATTCCATTTAGCGAAAAGATTTCGGTCTCTTCAAAAATTAAGTCGGGAACTGAACGTACACGACTCAAGCAACTCATACAAAGCATTAAGCCCAAAGGTTTTGGGGTTATTATTCGCACAGTTGCTGAGAATATGCGTGTGGCAGAACTTGACAACGAAATGCGCATATTGCTCATGCGTTGGGAAAACACAGTTGCAAAAATTAAGCAAGCCCATCGTGAAGCATTGAAATTGCCTTTACTTGCCTATGAGGAAACAAGTCGTACGGTAGCTCTTTTACGCGACTTGTTTAATCCCTCATACGAGAATATTTACGTTAATGACCAGGGTGTATACAATGAAGTGCGTAACTATGTAGCACTCATTGCACCACAATGTAAGAATATTGTCAAACTTTATAATGGCAATGTACCTATATTTGACAATTTCTCTGTTACCAAGCAAATTAAGACCTCATTAGGTAGAACTGTTACTTACAAACATGGGGCTTATCTCATTATTGAGCAAACGGAGGCGTTGCATGTGGTTGATGTTAATAGTGGTAACCGATCTAAGAGTCCTGAGGGGCAGGAGGTAAATGCGCTTGACGTAAATTTGGGCGCTGCTGACGAGTTAGCACGACAATTGCGTCTGCGTGATATGGGCGGCATCATCGTAGTTGACTTCATTGATATGAATCAACCCGAAAACCGCCAAAAACTTTACGAGCGAATGGTTGAGAACATGAAGAAGGATCGCGCTCGTCATAGTATTCTACCTCTTTCAAAATTTGGCTTGATGCAAATAACTCGACAACGTGTTAGACCTGTGATGGACGTAAATGTAGAGGAAACATGTCCCACATGCGGCGGAACGGGCAAAATTAAGCCAAGTTTGTTGTTTACTGATTCTCTTGAAACAAAGATTGATTTCCTGGTGAACAAATTAGGAATAAAACGTTTTAAACTCTATGTCCACCCCTTTGTGGCTGCTTACATTAACCAAGGCTTTTATTCAGTAAAGCGTCGTTGGCAGTTAAAATATGGCTTGGGTGTAAAGGTTTATGCAAACCAGGGATTGGCTTACTTGCAATATGCTTTCTATGACATGAAGGGTAACGAATTGCTTATGAAACAACAAAACGACATGAAGTAAGCATACGCACACATGAAGTTATAACTTCTCGCTCTTTTACATGAAGCGTAGCAATTGTTACTTCAACTGTGTTGAAAAAAATAGTCCTCGCATAATAGTGTATTTTTGAAAACTATTATCGAGGACTTTTTTTTATGCTTGGGTGAAGGCAATTTCGAAAATCTCACGTCTAAGCAGTCAAAAAGCGAGTTAATATTATTAGTTATCAGCTCCTTTTACGCTTTTTCTTAAACAGTTGCGTCACTTTGTTAAATCTGCGGCCCAACTTATACATCATCATGAATCCGTCATAAATGGCCAAAGCACGTTCTGCTTGGACAACCCATTGCTGTACCTTAGTATCGGCTTGAGGTGGTGAAAAGAGTTCTTGCCACCTATAGGCTATCTTTTTGCTGCTTTTTTTTATTTCACCTTTCAAAAGGCATTGTCTTTGCTCTAATAGCTGAATTGTATTATTCGTCTTCATGATTGCCGTTGTCATTTTTGTTTGAATGAGTAGCTTGTAATATGTCACCTAAAAACAAGCTTGCTATAAAATGTGTAATAGGTTGTTCTATCCACTTTTTTCTGTTGAAGAGAACTATCATACCTATTATAACATAGCATAACACGATGAGTGCGTATGCAAGAGTTTGACTACCTACAATTGGAATTAAGGCAGCCGCAACTGTCATTGAAACAAACATGACAGCTAAAGCACACAACATAAATAATATGGCAAATAACACGAGAGCTGTAAGCAGACGTGAAAGTTTATTTACAAAATCAATTTGCAAACTTTCGCTGCGCAACTCAATGTAATGTTTTACCTCAGCCAATAATTGGCTTATAGTTTCAATATTTTTATCAGATGATAGCACGTTAATAAAATATGAATGGTTAGTAGGGGGGTTAATTCCGCAAAATTGATAAGTTGTTCTGATGCGTGATTTGTATATTATTGCAAGCGATCTATTTCCTTTGACCACGTGGAATGCGGCTTGGCATTTCAAGCAAGTTTAAATGCATTCGTATTACGCCAGGTTTGTTTGATAGTAAATGTCAGTAATATAGTCCGTTATACATCTTTATTTGCTATCAAAATACACTTAAATAACATATAAATCCCTGCATTAGAATGAAGAGAACGCCCTCAGAAAGTGAACTGGTATTAACTAAATAAAGTCAAGGAACAAATAAATTCAAATTCCACCTTATATAATAGAGTAGGGGAGATATGCTTATTTTGTTCCTTGACTTATAATACTTTTGGGGTGTCCCAATGCATAAGCTTAGTCGTTAGCAGGCTGCAGTTCATCTGCAATGTCGTCAACTAAGTGTTCCATTTCTTTACTATTCAATTTGATGCCACGCTTACGAATAGCTTCAGCAATCTTTTCACGTGTGTCGGTACCCTTTTCTGGAGCAAATAAAATGCCACATGCTGCACCAACAGCAGCTCCACCCAGGAATGCTGCAAAAATACTAAGTCCGTTTACTGTTCCTTTCATGATAAATACTTTATTAAAGTGAGTAATCTGCTCCAAATATACGCATTTACTTTTTAATGGACACAAAAAAACTCATTTTTTTTGAATAGAGATGGGAAAAAACGTTTTTTTAATCTTGTTTAATAATTAAACATTTGTATATCCGCAATGCTTTAGTAATTTTGTAGCGGAGTTTGCTTAGACTATTCAAAAGTTATGAGGCAAACTGATTATGAACTGGTCAAATGAAAGGTGAAGATTGAATGGCAAAAATGCAAACGTTTCACTTTGTCAGAAAAAATTGAACAAGTTCATGCTCTTTTAGTTGAAAACAGAAATAAATTGCATACAATCATGAAAAAAAAATTGGTTTTAGCTCTCGGCCTTTGCACCTTGGCCATTTTCACAAGTTGTAAGTCACGCGAAAGCGCCTATCGTCAGGCATGGGAACAAGCTATGGCACAAGATAAGACTCAGCAAAACGATCAGCAAGTGACCACCGATAATAATGCCACAGAGGAAAAGGTGGAAACTCCTGTAACCACCACCACCACTACAACTACCGTTACTCCTGATCACAGCGATGTACGTGAGATTAATGGCAATATGTCTGTAGTTAGTGGCAATCCGCTCAAAGTGTATAGTGTTGTAGTAGGTAGCTTTGTTACCCAAGCTAATGCTGAAGGCTTAAAAACTCGCTTGCAGCAAGAGGGCTATGATGCTCGCGTTATTAGAACCGACGAAAGCATTAAGGGTGTAACAGGATGGTATCGTGTTATTGCTTCGTCATATGACGATAAAGCATCGGCTGTACAATCACGTCGCTCTTTATCGCAAAAGTATGCGGGTGCGTGGTTACTTTATCGCAAATAAATAGTCAAGTAGGTGCTAAGAATTATTTTTGCTTTGAAAGTGTAATTGAAAGTAATAGACACGTCTGAGACGTGTGCTTTCAACGTAAAGATAATGACTTTCGATTACATTAAATAATTTTAAACATCATACTTACACAAATGGCGAGTTGTTGAATGGGGTGTCGAAACTTCATTCAACATTCGTCTTTTTGTTTTGTTTACTCTTAGGATTTTTTGTTTTGAATCAACTTACTCCTTTACTTGGTTGTACACCTGATGAGCTAAAAGCTATTGCCACAAACATTGGCTTAAAACCATTTGTTGGCAAGCAAATGGCTGACTGGATTTACAAAAAGCATATTACTGATATTGACCAAATGAAAAACGTGTCGAAACAGGCTCGCACGCTTTTAAAGGAACAATATACAATAGGCAACACACAACCAGTTGACGAACAACGCTCGGTAGACGGCACTGTAAAATACCTTTATGCTACAAGTAAGGGCGATTTTATTGAAACGGTTTACATTCCTGATGGCGATCGTGCCACACTCTGTGTGAGTTCACAAGTTGGGTGTAAAATGGGATGCGCTTTTTGCATGACTGGTCGCCAAGGCTATGTAGCTTCGCTCTCTGCAACCGACATTTTAAACCAAATATATTCGCTACCCGAACGCGATAAATTAACCAATGTTGTGTTTATGGGGCAAGGCGAACCATTTGACAATCTTGATAATGTATTACGTGCCACTCAAGTTCTAACAGCCGAGTGGGGGTGGGCATGGAGCCCTAAACGTATAACTGTTTCGAGTGTTGGCTTGGCTAAGGGTTTGACTCGTTTTTTGCAAGAGAGTTCTTGTCATTTGGCCATTAGCTTGCACCATCCTATACCAAGCGAAAGAGCCAAAATAATGCCTGCTGAACGTGCTTTTAGCATTGTTGACGTAGTGAACGTTTTAAGACAATATGATTGTTTTCGCAAACCATCTTCTGTTCAGTCAGCTAATGTATCTCATCAGCGTCGTGTTTCGTTTGAATACATCGTTTTTGCTGGCATAAATGATAGCAAAACTCATGCAGATGCGCTCATTAAGTTGCTACAAGGACTTGATTGCCGCATCAATCTTATACGCTTTCATGACATACCTGATACGCCTTTAAAAGGTGTGTCAGATAGTGAAATGACAGCCTTTAGAGATTATCTCACTTCGCATGGCCTCTTTACAACAGTTAGGGCATCACGTGGACAAGACATTTTTGCTGCTTGTGGCTTGCTCAGTACAGCTAAACAAGAAGCTCTAAAAGCTGAAAAACAAAAACAATCATAATGCTTTGCCTCTCATGTTCTTTAGAGTGAAAAGAGAAGATGGGGAGAGAGGTATTTTGCAATAGGTTCTCAAAAAAGCAATTTATGACGACAAACAATACAAATGATGATGTGCAACAAGTAACAAACGCACAAAGCAATAATATACGAATTGGTATAAGCCAAGGCGATACTAATGGAGTGGGCTATGAACTTATATTTAAAACATTTGCTGATAATGCAATGTTTGAAATATGCACTCCCATTATTTTTGGCCATATAAAGGCTGCAAACTATCATCGCAAGGCTTTAAATGCTGATGTGCAGTTGCATGTTATTAATGAAGCTGAAGATGCCGTTGCAGGTAAATTGAACTTTGTAAATGTGGCCGATGACGATGTGAAAGTGGAATATGGAGTGCAAAGTGCCGAAGCGGGGCATGCAGCCTTTGTTTCACTTGAATGCGCTATTGAAGCCTACAAATGTGGTTCAATTGATGCTCTTGTCACAGCACCCATTAATAAAGCAAGCATTCAAAGCACTAACTTTCGTTTTGTGGGACACACCGAATACTTGCAAGATCGCGTGGGAGATGAGCAAAGCGAGCCCCTTATGATATTGTGCAATAATCTCATGAGGGTAGCGTTAGTAACCACACATTTACCCATATCAGAGGTAGCCTTTGCTGTAACAGAAGACAAAGTGGCGCAAAAAACAAAGTTGCTTTACGAGTCGCTTAAACGTGACTTCAACTTGTCTGCTCCACGCATTGCGGTATTAGCGCTTAATCCGCACGCAGGCGATGGAGGTGTGTTAGGACACGAAGAAACTGAAATTATTGCTCCCGTAGTTAGAACTCTATCAGATGCAGGCATGCCTTGTTATGGACCATACGCAGCTGATGGATTCTTTGGTGCTGGGCAATATCGACATTTTGATGGCATTTTGGCTATGTATCATGACCAGGGCCTAGCTCCCTTTAAGGCTTTGTCAATGAACGATGGAGTAAACTTTACAGCAGGGCTACCCATTGTGCGTACTTCGCCTGACCATGGTACGGCTTATGATATAGCAGGCAAGGGATTGGCTGATGCAAACTCCTTCCGTCAAGCTATTTATGCTGCAATTGACATTTGTCGCAACCGAAAAGCATATGATGCAAGTCATGCCAACCCTCTACCCAAAATTTATCAGGAGCGAAAAGAACGTTAACACCATAGATAGAGAATATGAAATATGCTATTATAGCGGCTGGTGAAGGTTCGCGTTTGCAACATGAAGGCATTGCTTTGCCCAAACCGCTTGTACACATATGTGGCGAGGCCATGATTGATCGTCTTATTCGCATCTTTCGACAGAATGGAGCAACCGAAATTGTTATCATAGTCAATACGCTCAATCCACTTACGGAGCAACACATACGCCAACTTAAGGCTAAAGGCAAAGCTGATGACATTCGTCTGGTGGTAAAGAGTACTCCCAGTTCTATGCATAGTTTTGCTGAACTATCACCTTATTTGGCTGATGGACCATTTTGCTTGACTACGGTCGATACCATATTTAATGAACAGGAGTTTAAAGATTACATCTATTATTTTAACCATTGTCCGTACGATGGTTGCATGGCTGTAACAGATTTCGTTGATGACGAAAAGCCACTCTATGTAGCCACCGATAAGGATTTGAATATAACGGGCTTTCACGACACGAACGAAGGTGATCAGTTTATTTCAGGAGGCATTTATTGCTTGCGTCCTAATGCTCTTAATACATTAAACAAATGTTTGGAACAGGGGCAAAGTCGTATGCGCAATTATCAACGGGCTCTTGTAGCCGATGGCTTGAAACTTAAAGCTTTCTCCTTTGCTAAAATATTAGATGTGGATCATGCCAGCGATATATCCAAGGCTGAAGACTTTTTACAGCACAAGTAGGTTTTAAAAGTTGACATTGGAACAAAAGTTCTTACTTTACACATGACACTACGAATATTGGGTATTAGCCGAGCTTGCCAATTTAGCCCACATTCACAAGACCGCGATGCTGCTATATTTGCGGCTGTTACAGCACGCTTAGAGCGTACAGGACATAAAATTGATGTAATTTCGGAAGACTTACTATCTATTACCGATTTAACTGACTATGACCTCGTGTTTTCTATGGCACGAGGT
>URDV01000056.1 GCA_900546605.1 uncultured Prevotella sp. | reverse complement strand
GTCCATGACAGGTTTTAATGCTTTTGCCCTTTCAGGGCGCGACTGCTACAACACGTGATACCCAGGGTGTCGCTTCGCTTGCCCTGGGCTATGTGCTCCATTGGGCCTTCAGCCCGCACTTGCTAAAATCATAGTGCCCATTTCTATGCTCGTGGTAGAAAGGCTATGTTAGAACCAATGCACAGTCTCGTTGCTAATTACGGTATAGTAGAAGTGTATGTGCAAGTACGGGCTGAAGGCAGCACCGAGGTGGTTGTACCATAAGTGCTTGTGTATAGTAGAAGTGTATGTGCAAGTACGGACTGAAAGCAGCACCGATGTGGTTGTACCATAAGTGCTTGTGTATAGTAGAAGTGTATGTGCAAGTACGGGCTGAAGACCGCCTTCACTCAATCAGGGGCTTTCTTTAGAAAAAATTTGTTAGTACTTAAACGTGCTGCCACCTAAAAACTCACGTAATAACGATGTCGGGGGCAGGCCGCGCGTTGATATGGGTTTTAGGTACATTAAAAACTTACGCAAACGATAGGCTTCAGAATACTCGGGAGCCGACTCGGGCACTTGCTCTAGCAAAGGCAAAGCCTGGTCGCGTAAGGCTGCAAGTTCAAACAGCAAGGCGGTGTTGACCATTTCGTCAGCCTCCTCTTGGAAAGGAAAAATCCAACGTTCTTCACCCCGACGCACCGAAGGCCATTGAGCAATGGTCTCTTGTGCCGTGCGCGCACGATATTTGTAGTCGCGCACTATGCGACGCAACAAGCGGTTGTCGGTGGTGGGTATGTAGTTGTGGTCATCAAGCAATATGGTGGTTAGTGCTGAAGCATAAATTTTAAACTTATGCTTAGCTGGCACGCCTTCAGTTAAACGGGGGTTAAGCGCATGTATGCCTTCGAGAATCAAAATGTCGTGCTCACCTAAACGATAACGATGTCCACTGGGCACACTCTTACCCGTAGGGAAGTCGTAACGGGGTGTCTCTACCTCCTCGCCATGAATCAAAGCATTGATTTGCTCAGTGAGCAAAGGTATGTTCATGGCATCAATGTGCTCAAAGTCATAATTGCCATCAGCATCACGAGGCGTATTGATGCGGTCAACAAAATAGTCGTCGGTCGATATAGGCAAAGGTTTCAAACCGCAGGCCATGAGTTGCACACTTAAGCGTTTGCTAAAGGTGGTTTTTCCACTCGACGAAGGACCAGCTATGAGTATAACCTTTAGGTCGCTATTGGCAGCAATACGGTCGGCCAAGCGCGATATTTTCTTCTCCTGCAAGGCTTCGCTCACATTAATTAATTGGTTGGTATAACCTCGGGAACAGGCATCATTAAACTCGCCTACGGTGGTCACGCCCAAAATTTCGTTCCAACGATGTTGCTCATTGAACACCTCAAACATTTTAGGCTGTTCAACCATAGGTTTCAGTTGCGAGGGATTATTGGGGTCGGGAATGCGCAAGAACAATCCATCGGCAAAGAGCATGATGTCGAACAAATAAATTTGTGAGGTCTTAATAAGCAGTGACCCATAAAAATAGTCGGCAGTATCATCCAGCGTATAATAGGTAGTGTAAAGTTTGCCTATGCCCTCTAATAGTTTTGCCTTACTCTCTAACCCATCTTGTCTAAAACGAGCTATGGCTTGCTCCGTAGGACACGTGATGCGGTGAAAGGGTAAATCGTCTTTAACTATTTGCTGCATACGCTGTTTTAATGCCTCCACCACACTTTGGTCTACCCCCTTACCACCAGGCAGGGTAAGACGGCAATAGTAGCCATTCGACACAGGAGTGTCAATACGCAAACGTGCTTCGGAGCCATAAGTGTCACGTACAGCCTTGTAAAGCACAAAGAACAATGAGCGCGTGTAGGTGCGCAAGCCTGATGGCGAAGAGATGTCAAGAAACTCTACATCCTTATCATTGAAAAACGTAAAGTGCAGTCCCTCCACCTTATTATTCACCTTGGCACTGGTAGGTCCATAAGGCATTTTTAGATCAAGCATTTCATACACCTCTTCCAAATTGAACCCTACTGGCACTTTGTGCGTACGGCCCGTATTTTTACAACGTATGGTGATATTCATTATTCAGAAAAAATTAGATGTAACGTTATTACTTCATAGGACAACGAGCCATGCATCAGCTGTGAACTCCTGCCCCACAAAGAGATTCCAAATATACAGCAAAAAAGACAATATAGGTGTTACAAGCGTGCTAAATAAGTATGTTTTGACCATAAATGCCGCAAAATCAGCACAAAACGTAATAAATTCTGCCTTAAACACTTGTTATTTATAACAAAGTTCGTACCTTTGCATTCGCTACAAGCACCGTGAGGTACACTTGTGGCTCATAATCATATCACTTTATAAATCATACACAATGTACTTAGATTCTGAAAAGAAGAAAGAGATCTTTGGCACATACGGACAGTCTAATTCGGATACTGGTTCAGCTGAGAGCCAGGTAGCCTTGTTTTCTTACCGTATTGCCCACTTGACGGAGCACATGAAGCAAAACCGTAAAGATCATACGACTGAACGCTCACTCGTTAAGATGGTAGGTAAGCGCCGCGCGCTCCTTAACTACCTCAAGCGCAAGGACATTGAGCGTTATCGTGCTATCGTTAAGAAGCTCGGCTTGCGTAAGTAATACGTGCCTTGATTCTGAAACGACAGAAAAGCTTACATCCCGCATAACACCCTACGTGTTACGCGGGATTTTTTGTATATGATAGTCATTCATTAAAAAAAGCCCATGTTCACTTTTCTTTTTTTGCTTCCGCTAAAACTCAAAAGAGCCTAAAAAGAATTTTCGTTTTTGATGGTAATTTTGAACAACCTTGAAAGGGCAAAAGCGTTGATACACCCTACACCCTTTAGTAATGGCAGTTTGATGATTTAAAACAGATGATTTAAACATGACGAGCAAACACCATTTAGTTTTAGTACGAGTGAACTACCGCTAAGCTAAAGACTTAGCGGCTTCGGAGATAGTTATGCCTCCTCGCTTTTCCTGCTTCTTCCTGCCATTGCTTTTTAGGACACGAGGTCGGTCATCCACAAGAGGAGAATGTAATTCTTATTACTTAATTCTGATGGACATTTTTGACTATAAAACGAATAAATTGCGTAGAATTTTATAATAGCTTGCTATCATTAAGGATTATCCGTTAAAAGTTGCACAAGTTATTTTTTGCATATTACTAAATGCTTAAAAGGGGGCTCTGCCAAGTTGTTTTATTTGCGTTTCACGCTTGGAGTTAGTTATGAATTACCATGAATGAGTCATGAATTACTCCTTTCTGGGTTTTGGTTGACGCATGACGCATTGACTAATTCTTACCCCAATAATCACAAAACAGATGACATAAAAAAGATCGTAGCAAAATTGCAAACAACCTTGTTACGACCTTAGTTAGAGAGTGGAATTAGATAATTATTTCATATTATCCCACATGTCATTTTTGCTTTCTCCCCAAAAGGGGTTCTCTTTCTTGTTAGAAAGACCATCACTACCACCTGTATCTTCATCTTCAAATATACCCAAAGATGTGGGAGCTGATGCTGCAAGCATGCCTTCAACATTAAACCGTAAAGAGGTTGTTTGAGGCATTCTATAAGTTTTTTTCATTATGATTTTATTTTTTCTATTACTTGATGTAAACCTTCTCACCATTAGCCTTTACGAATACGCCATGTGCAGGATAGAGCACGCGACGACCATTAAGGTCATAGTAAACAATGTTCTCAGCGTTACCAACAACTGCATTGTTAATGCTGGTAGAAGTACCACCAAAGTTGAATACCTTCATGTTAGAAGCTGTAGCAGTAGTTGAGCTCATGTAAGCCTTGTTAGCAGCGATTGTACGGTCGGTTTCAGAAGTAATCTTGTACATACCGATACCCTGAGCACCCTTCTTCAAGATGTAAGCCGTAGCGTTAGCTGCAATTGTAGTAGGAACAAGTGTACCCGTCAAGGCTGAAGAAATAGCCTCTGTAGTATTGTCTGTGTTAATGGTAAAGTTGTAAGAACCCTCGTTACCCACAAGGATTACGGGTGTGTTTGCGGGGATTACACCATTCTCAATAGCACTTAAAGTAACTTCATTTTCACCATCAGCTGCGATGTAAGCTTTCACTTCACCATTCACTGTTACAGCGCAAGGCAAGTTCAAAGTTGCATAACGTGCAGCAGAGATGGCAACAGGAATTTCAGCTACTTCCTGAACAAGGAAATTGTTGTTTGCATTGGGATCATTTTGTGAATTTATTTCTGTAAAATCGTCCTTGATGCAAGCTGTACCGCGATTAGCACGCGACAGGTCTGTATAAGTAACCAATGAAACTGCATGTTCCTTATTCACAGCATCCTTTGTAAAGATGTCGAAAGCACCTGCATTTGCATTATCCGTAGCAGTTACGTGCATTGTATATCCCTCAGCGGCTTTACTCATGCACTTACCTGAATTGGCTGCAATAATTTTGTAGAGGTCTGTCTGACCCGCTGCAGTTAACTGTTGAAAACGCCAAAGGGTAGGCATAATGTTTGCTTCTTTAACAGCAGCAATCAGTTTGTTTTCGCCACCACTTGTTTGGCTCTTGTAGTTTTCGGTAATGAACTTGTCTGTTTGCGTAGCATTGCTGATCGTGTAATACTTACCAGCAGCGGGAGCTACACGCGCAGCCAAAAGTGCATCGTCGGTTGCCTTAGCTACGGTAGACTTTTCAGTGGCAGCATTAAATGCAGCCTCTGCAGCAGTGATAGCCTCTGCATTGTAGTCACCAATACATGTACCAGCATGTTTCTTTGCTACCTGCAAGCTTAATGCAAGTGCATTATCCCAAGCTGTTTTAATGTCCTCAGTTGCGTAGATGAGTTTGAAAGCAGAAGCATCTGATTCTTTTTCCCAACGTACAACGCCATTGCCATATATTTTATATTGCGTCCAATCACACATATGCAATGCGTTAACCAAGGTAGAACCACTCGTGTAATTGCAGTTCGCATCATAGATACGGCAGTAACCGAAGCCATAGTTTGCAGCATCAATCGTAAATTCACCTGCATTCGCTTCTTCAACGAGAGCAAATTCTCGGTCGTTCTCTGTAGGAATAGCACCTACATACTTTTTGTAATAGTTGCTGTAAATTTTGTATTTACCAGCTGAAGCCGTTTTGATGGTAAAGAGGTAGCGATAGCTATCTTTTGCTGAACCTGAGCCAAGGAAACCACCTTTGTCACCTGTTCTTTTAATTTCCTTTGCATAAACATAGAGTGAATGCTTTTGGTTGCCAAGCAGCACCTCTGTTCCATCTTGAATTTGACTTGTTGAAATTGCTGATGAATTAAATGTAGTGATGGCAGTATTTACAGCATTTACATCCTCTTGTGTAGCAGTTGTATTGTCCTTATACTGGTTGTATACCTCTTGCAAAGCATTGTAAGCTTCTGTTGAACAATAGAAGGGCTTACCTTTATATTCTGCATTTTTGTCCAATACAGACTTGGCTGAGCTCAAAGCAGCGGTGAGGCTTTTAAGGTAGTTTGTGCTACCTTCTGCAATAACGTAAACCTTCGTCTCGTATGCGTTGAGTGTACCTACAACCAATTGGTTCTCGATTTGGTTATCAGTGTCTGCCCAAATATCGTGGCAGTTGTAGGCTTTGCCTGCTTGCAAATAAAGGTCGGTGAGGTTCAAAGTAGGACCTGTAATGGCTGAACCACCACGGTTGGTAACAGAAACAGCCATGCGTCCACCTTCCAAGTCTTTCACGTAAACGTCGTAACCTGTGTTAGAATAGTTGGTCCGTCCTGTTGAAAGAGATTCCATATATTCAGCCTGCTGACCCAACTTATCTTGGTTAATAGCAAGAATTTCAGCATTGGTCAAGGTCTTGATATCAGCATCTGTAATCAATGACTTAGGAACTGTTACACCGCTATTTGCTTCGCCCTGAGGAGTCTCACGAAGGTCGCAAGTCAAAGCCAAGGGGCTTGCAAACATACACCACAATGACATTTGTGAACGCGCTTGTGCTTCGTTCAAACCTGTAATTGTACCACCATTTGATTGATGATTTGCTGTATTGTTGCTCGGACCACCCAAACCATGAAGACCGATACACATCATGTCGAGGTCGTTGAAGCGGTTTACACCTGCATACATCCATAAACGACGTACGGCATCAACACCACCAATTACGCCAGGGCGTGAGCTGTTACCAATCCAGTCTTCACGAGCATCACTTGTTGCACGCCAGCTTGAGCCACCCACTTCGGCACCCCAAGTCCAGGGTTGATTCTGACCCCATTCGCAAATGTTGAATACGAAGGGAACTTTATTCTCGGTCTTGCGCTTCTTATTGAGTGCAGCAATCACCTTACCCATCTGTGAGTAGCTGATTTTGGCACTTGCCTGATGGTTGCAGAAGTCATACTTAAGCATGTCTACGCCCCAAGAGTCGAACAATTTAATGTGCTGTTCTTCGTATCCGAAAGAACCTGGTTGATAATTTTCGCAGGTCATAGAACCCGCATCACTGTAGATGCCAACCTTCAACTTGTCGTTAATTTTCTTCAAGTCTTCCTTCAAGCCGCTGATGCCTTTGGGGAATTTATTAGCATCGTAGTTCAAGGCATTCTTGTCTGTGGTATTTACAGCCCAAGCATCGTCCAATACGATTGTGTTGAAACCTGCTTTAATCAAACCGTGCTTTTCCAAGCCCTTTGCAATTTCAACCATCTTTTCGTGGCTAATAGAGCGCGCAAACCAGTTCCATGTCAACCAAGCCATCATAGGTGTGGGCGACTGCATGTGCTTATCAACAATGAGGCGAACCTTAGTAGAGGTTTCTTCTTCAGAATCGCCTGCCTTAGTCTTAACGGTATAAACGTATTCGCCTTCAGTGGTAGGAGCAGTACCTGAAACATACTTATATCTGTTACCAACCGTAAGGCGGTCTTCTTTAAGTTCAAAGCCAGGGAGGTCAGTGCCAAAGTCAACACTGGTTACAGTTTCGCCTTGGTTGGGCACCAATTTGTGAATGAATGGAGCACCAGGAAGTGCATACATCAATGTGGCACAAGGCATAGAACCTGCTGTAGGATCGATAATCTGCCAAGCAGAATTGCTATCATCTGCACTCCAGAGGTTAAGTACTTTATTATGGCTAATACCACCCGTAAAGTTCAACGAAGCAGATGATGATGTGGGGTCAGCAATTTCGCCAGGAATAATGGCTACGGTTTCGTCAGAGAGACAATAAAGCTGCCAAGTCTTTGCCTCACTAATGTTGGTAGTGTATCGCACATTACTCTGTGAAGTGTTATCCACGCCACTACCATTATTGGTCGAAGTATAGTAGAGATAGCAATTAGCCGAAAGGTCGTAGATGTAATATTTGCCAAGATTTTTAGCATCTTCAATAAAGATGAACTTATCTGCTTCGCCACGTGTGGTAGTGTGGTGAAGGTCATTGTTAATCATCTTGATGTAAGCTTGGGGCATGTGCAAGAGGTAAGAATACTTCACCTCAGCGTCTACGCTTTCGGTAGGATTGAAGAATTGCACAAACTTAAAGTCAACCTGATAGTTGGCATTATCAATGGTTACCTTAGCTGCGCAACCATTGCCAACGTTCACTTTTACATCGCTTGCTTGAGGGTCGCCTTCGATGGATATCGACTGACTACCTTGTGCGTTCAGTCCTGTAAATGTTTGTCCGTTGATGGTAACAGAGGCAGTGCTGGGCATACCATCGCTAAAGAGTGTGTATTTGTGTGTTACACCAACCTCCTTAAAGAACCATCTGGAACCAGCATCTTTATTACCAGGGTCTTGATAAATACCTAATGTGACATTACCGTCTACAGGGTTGGAGGTTCCAGGACCATATAACCAGTTCAAGTATTTGGCTGCTACACCCGTGGTGTTGTAGGGCTGAATTTGATAGGCTCCACCATTGATTTCAGTGAATTTGTAAATGGCAGCTTCCTGCTTTTCTTCAGTCAACTGCACAAAGCCTGTCTGATTGTCATACGAAGCCTTCTTCGTATAGCTCACCCACTTCTGTGCTGTGATGTTGTAGATGTAGTAAGAACCCGTTTCTGTGCCTGCGTAGAATGCAAACGTGGCATAATTTGCCGAAGTCTGCGTAGGCGATGTGGTGGCATTGCAATAGTAGCCGTTGCCATTAACCATTGTGTAGCTATGCTCGGGCGTTCCATTTTTGGGGAGAGTTGTGCTCACCTCAATACCAGCCAAGGCATTTAATGCTGATGCTAGCATAAATACCGCAAGTAAGATTTTATTCATATAAATTTATTAAAAAATTATTATTCAATGGTGTAAGATCTCAGTTGTTGGCTTCAACTTAGTTCCGTATTTTGATAACGAAAGGAAAGTTTTATCACACCCTTCCCCAAAGTTTGGTTATAGGTTGTAATTGCTTGTAACTGTTGATTTTAACTATACGTTAGGATGATTATGTATCATATTTTAGGTTAAGAAATAATCCCCAGTACAAAGGTACAGTTTTTTTCCCCCCCTTCCATATGATTTTTATTAAAAAAATACAAAAGCTGTGCATTCACGCTCAAATAGAAGAATCAAATGTTAGCATATTGACATTGATGATGTTTTTCCCCTTCTATTTTTCTCTTACAAATAGGAAGTTGAAAATCCCCAAAATCTGCGTTAATTTATGGAGTTATAAATTTTTCTTTGCGCTTCGTGCTTGGAGGTAGTCATAAATTAGGTATAACAAACTATTTATGTGCTATGCTATGGGGAAAGGAATAGTCATAAATACCTCCTGGGGTTGGGCTGGCGCGTGAAATGCCATTTATTTGACATCAAATGGCGTGGAAAAATTTGGCGGATTTTGAACACCCTACCTGAAAGGGCAAAAGCATTAAGACATCGCACAATCATTGAGCAAAATATACATACATCTGATTCCACATTAAGACAACAATTGAATACTATACTCAAGTGCCTTTGAGTACTATGCTCAAGTGCCATTGAGTACTATGCTCAAGTGCCTTTGAGTACTATACTCAAGTGCCATTGAGTACTATACTCAAGTGCCATTGAATACTATGCTCAAGTGCCATTGAATACTATGCTATCTATGGAATAGAATGCTATCTATGGATTAGATTATGGGTACATGAGATCATTTTTTTACTGAAAACAAGCTATTTCATAGCCCCCAAAAATGATGTAGCTATATAAAATAGACGCATTTTTTATAAACTATATAACTTTAATTTGCATTATTTGCACAAATATATACCTTTTATCCCTGCATTCTCTTCTTTACACCCCAATAGGCCATCCTTTATTCCCATTATATTACTATCAAATTACGTCATTGCGTCTATTTAAGAAGTCAATATTTCCGAAAAAATGGCATTTAAATTTCAACCTGTCAACCCTTTAACCTTTTAACTGGTTTACTAATTCCACCAACGCATATTAGGTTGCTAAATTAAATCTGTGTATCAAGCGCCATTTTATACACATTTGTGGTGCGCTGCACAAAGCCAAGGCTTTGATAAAGAAGGTTCGCTGCAACGCGTTCTGGCCGCGAAGTAAGATTGACCGACTGCAGCGCCTCACTACGCGCTATGGCAATAAGATGACGCAACAAAGGACGCGAAAGACCAAGTCCGCGCCACTGCTTATCAATCACCACATCTTCAATCCATGCCTTACGTCCCGTAGGTTGCTGACACACACACAAAGTGGCCATGCCTATAGGATTAGGCAAATCAGTCAATGCGCAAAGCTGCTGCGTGCCAGGTTCAGGCACGCAAGCATAAAGCAACACCACGTGTGACAAGGCATTATGCTCTGCCGAGAGGCTACGCAATTCATCGAGTGTTAACGCATGGGCTGATGAGCTAAGCTGCTGAAGCAAATGGTTGACTGCCGTAAGCAGCTGGGGTGTACACATGGTTTCAGTAAGTCGCACCATATGGCATCGCTGGCGCGTGGCAAGCAATTCGCTGATGGTTTGACCATAATAAGGATGTTGCAATTGGGGCGCAATCTCAGCTAAAGGCTCAAGCACAAACAAGCGTTCGGCTATGTGTGGATGCGGAAGGGTTAATTGTGGGGTATGTATCTGCACATCGGCATAAAATAGTAAGTCGATGTCAATAATGCGATCATAATGCACCCCATTATGACTCTTTAGCGTACGCCCCATTTCGTGTTCAATTTGCTGTGTACGCAATAGCACCTCATCCACAGCCAGTTCTGTTTGCACCTCAATAGCTGAATTTAAGAAAGCATTAGCCGACTTAAAGCCCACTGGCAATGTTTCAATAGGGGTAGCAGTCTTCACTACCCGGCCTATGCGCTCAGCTATAAGCTGCGTAGCACGTTCTATGTTTTCTTGTAAGCTTCCTAAATTTGTACCAAGGGCTAAATAAAGTGTTTTAATCATGATTCAAAGTCTCAACTTTTGCTAAAGAATTTTGTAACATTACGCGTTGGCGGAATTAGTAAACAAGTTGACAAGTTAACGGGTTAACAGGTAAAAATGCCCTCTGAGATATTTCTACGTAGAGAGTGCTAATGCTATAAAAATCAGATTTGGGCTTTTAGTGGTCATACACAAGCACATAAAACGCTCATGGAGCTTTCCTGGACTTGCAAAAATAATTCTGAACACTTAGTTGGCATACACCAATTTATCACAAAGATGTATTTGATAAGTTATGAATTTCATCATCCGTTAATCCAGTAACCTTCTTGATATTGTCTATTGACATGTTCATGGCAAGCAACTCGCGAGCTATGGTTAAGGCCTTTTCTGAAGCTCCTTCAGCAAGCCCTTCTGCACGTCCTTCAGCATGCCCTTCCGCATGTCCTTTAGCACGTCCTTCTGCAAGCCCTTCTGCAAGCCCTTCAGCATGTCCTTCAGCACGTCCTTCTGCAAGCCCTTCAGCACGTCCTTCTTCCTTTGCTGTGTCCAATGAGTTTTTGATGTCACGGTAAGCTTTCAAACTGTCCTCGTATGCCTTTAGTTCTTTTTTATCAAAGCGGGCTATCTCGGCTTGTGAAAACAAACGATTGAACACCTCATTTCGCAAATACG
>URDV01000055.1 GCA_900546605.1 uncultured Prevotella sp. | reverse complement strand
TAAAGTGTCACTCACTCCTATCTACTTACCATTTTGAGGGGCTAATCAATCACTACTTTTTTTTGCAGCAATCTTTTTTTGCTACTTCTTTTTGTTGTTTGCAAGCCTTTTTGCAGGCCTTTTTGTTCTTTTTGCAAGCTTTTTTGTCTTTCTTGCAGCAGTCCTTTTTCTTATCTTTTTGGCAGCATTCAGTCTTTTCCTTCTTGCAGCAGTCACCCTTCTTTGTAGGGCATTGAGCGCTAACGCTAAGCGCAAAGATGGCAGTCATGGCCATCAACATAAACTTTTTCATTGTGTCAGTTAGGGGTTATGTGGTTAAACGTGTTATTTCCTTTTTTAAGTAGGTACGCCTCGTCACTTAGAACCCAAACATTTGTGCTCGATTTGTACTAACTTTGCCAACAAATATAGCGACAAAATTGCATATACAACCTTGTCGCTATAGTATTTTGTATTTTTATAGTCTTATTAACCCTTTTGGGCCTCATTTCGCATAGTGCTGAGCAAAGTCAGTGCTTTGTCTTCAGCCGCTTCCATAATTTCGCGTTCGCCGGGACCTTTGTCGTTAATGCCCACCAAGTGTAAGATGCCATGAATGATGACACGGTGTAGTTCATCATCATACGTCTTGCCAAACTGTTCAGCATTGGTGCGCACAGTGTCCAAGCTAATGAATAAGTCTCCGCTTAACATGTCACCTTCGCAGTAGTCAAAGGTAATAATGTCAGTGTAATAGTCGTGTTGCAAGTATTGACGATTTACTTCAAGAATTTTATCATCGTTGCAGAACACATAAGCAATGTCGCCCACACGTTTACCATATGATGCAGCCACGGCACGCACCCATGCAGTAGTTTCGCGGTGTGATATGTCGGGCATTTTTATATCTATTACGTTATATGTAACCATTTTACAATGTATTAAGTCGAGAAAAATTTAATCAAACAAACCCGGTCCATTGGTGGTTGATGGACCATACATGTTACGTCCTAAGTGCTTGTAAGCCAACTCAGTGACTTCTCGTCCACGCGGAGTGCGACGTATAAAGCCTTCTTTAATTAAGAAAGGTTCATACACCTCCTCCACTGTGCCAGCGTCCTCGCCAATAGCAGTAGCTATGGTAGTAATGCCAACGGGACCACCTTTAAATTTGTCAATAATGGTGAGCAGTATCTTATTATCAATCTCGTCAAGCCCATACTTGTCAATGTTAAGAGCCTCAAGCGCAAATGTGGCAATGTCCATGTCAATGCGGCCTGTACCTTTAACTTGTGCAAAGTCACGCACACGACGTAGCAAAGCATTGGCAATACGTGGTGTACCACGTGAGCGGCTGGCTATTTCGCCTGCTGCTTTAGCGTCAATAGGTACACGTAGTATGCTGGCTGAGCGTTCAATGATGCGTTGCAGCGTGTCAGCATCATAATACTCCAAGTGCAAGTTAATGCCAAAACGAGCACGCAGAGGGGCTGTAAGCAATCCGCTACGGGTGGTTGCACCCACCAGTGTAAACGGATTCAAATCAATTTGAATGCTACGAGCTGCAGGTCCCTTGTCTATCATGATGTCTATGCGATAATCCTCCATGGCCGAGTAAAGATACTCTTCCACCACGGGTGACAATCTGTGAATCTCGTCAATAAATAAGACGTCATTAGGTTCAAGGCTAGTAAGCAAACCTGCCAAGTCGCCTGGTTTATCAAGTACTGGTCCCGAGGTGAGTTTAAATCCGACCCCTAACTCGTTGGCAATAATGTTCGACAAGGTTGTCTTACCCAAACCTGGAGGGCCATGTAGTAAAGTGTGGTCAAGTGGTTCACCACGATATTTAGCAGCCTCTACAAAAATGCGCAAGTTATCTACCACCTTACTTTGTCCGCTAAAGTCATCAAACTGTAGTGGGCGTAGGGCGTTTTCAAAGTCGCGCTCTGAGGCGGTTGGAGCAGCTTGCTCCGCGCGTATGTCAAAAGTATCTTCGTTCATTGTAGTTGCAAAGGTAGTATTTATAATTGGAAACGTTAGGTTAAGTGGCACTTTGTTGAGTGAAAAAAATAAGACTTAGGGTTTGTACCTGCTTGTAGTTTGCTAACTTTGCAACGGAATAAAACGAAGAAAACAAAATATGTTAGCAGACTTGGTAATGCGTCCTGTGCAGCTGAATGATGCAGCTGCTCTGGCTGAAATTTACAATTATTACATAAAGAACACCACCATTACTTTTGAGGTGACAGAAGTTACAGCCGACGAAATGCGGCAACGTATAGTAGAGATTACTGCTCACCATCCTTATTGGGTTCTTGAACACAAAGGCAAGGTGATAGCTTACTGTTACGTTCACCCTTGGCGCACACGTGCTGCCTTTTTGCATACAAAGGAGTTGTCGGTATATATTGATCACGACTATTGTCATCAAGGCATTGGTACAGATTTTGTGGGTAGAATCATTGAGCTATGTCGTTTGTTACGCTACCATGTGTTGATAGCTTGCGTAACATCAGAAAATGAAACGAGTATGCGTTTCCATGAACGTTTGGGCTTTCGCCATGTAGCACATTATGATGAGGTGGGGTGGAAGTTTGACCATTGGATAGGACTTGACGATTATCAACTTACGCTTTAAATAACTTTCACGCCTATAGGTGTACTATTTGTCGACCCTGCATGCTTGTATTAAAAAAGCCCCTAAGCTAAAAACTGAACTGCACCCCAAAAGTTTTGTGTCTAACTTTTGGGGTGCAGTTCAAATTTAGGGGCTTTTTTAGTAGAACTCTAAAATAGAAATATCAAAATAAATAAGAACCATTGGCTTAATTGCCAATGACAATAACCTTAATGTAATCTTTCAGTCTGAAAGGGCCTTTGCGGTAGCCACCCTGTGAGTCGTTGACCAACAATAGTGTTTGTCGGCCATCGGGTAAAGGACGGCCTAAGCACATACCTTCATAGTTAGCAAATGTTATGTTAAAGGGTTGCACATGAGTTGTCCAATCGGCCAAAAGCCTCTTGCTCAGAAAATGATTATTGTCAAGATTCTTCAGCGAAGTGTTCGCATCAATTTGTTCACAATGAGCAGGATCAGTAACAAATAGCTTGCAGCGCACTGCGCTACTTAATCCGCCCGATGTAACATTCGCCTCACGTTCTAACACCAAAAGTCTACCATCAGGTAAAGGAGTAAGTTCGGGAACCCCCATTACGTATATTTTGCCAAAGTCATCAGTTTGTCCTGCATCCATTCGGTAGGCATATTGTGCCACAGGTTGCAAAGCATCGTCAAAGGCTTGAATACGTAACAAGTTCTTGCCCCCAGGGTGTTGTGGGCTTGCAGCAGGTCCGTCAGCAGGCAAAGTGCTTTCGGTGGTGGTCCAAAAGCGATGAGCAATGGTGTCATAGCATAAGGCTTCAAAACCATAGTTTGCCACGATATGCTGGCTTGAGAAAATGTTAGGAACATGCAGTTCGTGGCCTGTAGGCTGACCATACATATCATATTCCATGATGCGTTGGTCACCTTCGCCACTAATAAACAATGTACCACGTGAAGGCACATAAGCAATGCCTTCACAGTCGCGAATGCTAATGCCTTGCGCATCAACCTTAGGGTGCTTGTTACCCTTAAAGCCTTCAAGGTAAACTTGTGTAACATCGCCCGTAGTAGAACTTTGGTCAATGCGGAAAATGAAAAAGCCATCAGTAGGTTCTTTGTCGCTCACCAAAGCATAGCGGTTGCCGCCAAGCGATGTGATACCACTATATTGAGCAGCACCAATGTTCCACTTTGAAAGTGACTGCTGTTTTAGTTCAAGTGCCGTTTGTGCGCTACTTGTGTTAAGCAGCCCCAGCAGCAGGGCTATTGATAGACCTATTTTTTTCATATGCTCGTAATATTGAAAAGCAAGCATCAGCTTTGCAGTAGCTCCTATTCATCAAGCAGCATGTCCATCACCATAGGTTGTGCTGCCATAAACATAGCAGCCAAGCCACCAGGGGTAACAATGCTATCAGGCTTTTCGTCAGTTAGGCGTACACGGCCGTTTTCAACCACATACCATCCATTGTTTTCAGGTATGTCAAGGTCGCCATCCACACCAATGTGAAGTTGGAATCCTGGGTTAGGAGTGGCAATAGCTGAAAGGAAACGTGGTACATTAATAACGCGTGCCATGGCATAAGGCACAGAACCTTTGAGCGAACCTGGCAGACAAAAGCGGCGATACACTTTGTCAACATCGCTGGCTTTGCAAAGGTAGTCAACAAAGGCTGCACGTACCGCAGTTTCTGTAATGGCCAAAGTGCGTATGTAAACATTGCCATCGTCCTCTTTGACAGCCAAACAGAAGCCAACCATACGACGTTTGCGACGAGCTACTAACACATATCCATCTTTAGCGTCAGCATCTTCAAGAGCTGCGAAAAAGTCATTTTCAGATGGATGCACCATAAAAGGCAGTTCTGATGTAAGGCGACGATAGAACACGTAAAGTTCGTTAGCCCATTCATCAGGTTGAGTTACCTCAATCTTGTCAAAGGCTCCATCGTTGGTTACATCCAAAGGTAGATTTTGACGATATACGGCAGTCCAAAAGGCACCATGCTGCGGCTTTTCAAAGAAATGGCGTAGCTCATCATTGTTGGGTACAAGGAAACTGATGGCAGCACCTTGTCTAAACAATCGGCGATGTGCTTCGTGCAGCAAATTTGAAGCATAACCACGTCCACGGAACTCAGGCAGTGTGGCCAATCCTGATAGGTAGCCAGCACGTAAAACGGTGTTATAAAAAGTAAAGCGATAGGGCTGTAGTTGTGCACTTGCAACAACGTTTCCGTCATGACGTATGGTGAGGTTGCCCTCATCGGTATATTTCTCGTCAAAGTAGATGTCCATAAACGCTTCAGTGTTATGTAGACATTTGCGCCACAAGTCGCGCGTTTGCTGTTTGATTTCTTCAGGTGTAAGTAACATATGTGGGTGTGATATGTTTTTGTTTTAGATATAATAATGACACGCCAATGGTGAAATGGGGTGCAAACTGATGCACTTTTAAGCACAACTACTTAAAAGCCATTTCGTTCATAGTAGATGGCGTGATTCGTATAACTGTTGGCGGAAGTTTGGGCTTATGGGGTTATAAATTGACTGGTTAATAAGTATCCTCTGCACACTACTTATTATAATTAAGTCAGAATGGTAAGAAACAAAAAACGTGGCAAACTTACCTGTTGACTCATCAACTTGTCAACTAATTCCGCCATGGCGTTAGTATATGAATTTATAAACCTGCTTGCCACTAAACGTATTAATGGTGAGTTGCAGTGAGTCGATGCCAGTTCGCAGTAAGTTATGTAGCGGTTGTAGTGGCAACGATAGGTAAGTGCTACGAGTGTAATACAGAGGGTCACTATTTTGGTTATGCACAAGTTCAACCATCATAGTATGTGACCCGTCAGCATTCGTGCGGAAGTCCGTTTCGTTAAAACCAAAGTAATGCACTCCCTTAGCAGTACCCTTAATGTTTAGCTGCAGATTAATGTATTTAGAAGTTTGCCAATAAGTAACCACATTTAAGGGATGCTTGAATGCCATGCCTGTGCTATACCTTACCACTTGTGGAGCTAAAATGGGCACATAATTATAAAGTTGCGCCTTGCCATCATCATTCATGACATAGAGCACCTGCATACGGTAGGTAGTGTCGGGCTTCAATTTCGTAACAGCCGCTTTGAGTTGATATGTATTGCCATCATCAAAGTTTAATTGTGTGGCTGTGCCATGTATGTTAGTGCTCATGTCAGCCAACGCAAACTGGTAAGCTGGCATTGTCGTATCGTCGTCATTGCAAGCACAGAGTAAGCACAATGTGGCAATAAGCAAGGTGAAAGGCTTCAGCATACAATGCGTTCTAAAGTTGCGCTTTAAGTTGGTTAATCAGAGGATTGGCATACATGGTGAGCAATCGTTCACGCAAGTAGCCCTCGTCCTTATTGGGCAATGAAATGAGTGATATGCGCTGTTGTAAGTAGTCATTAAATCTCTCCTTGTCGGCAGCTGTGTAATGCTGAGCTTGTTCATTATTGCCATTCAACATGTCGAGAGCCACATAGTTGTTAGCATAAATGGCATAACCCTGGTGAATGTTTTTGTCAATGCGCTGAGCAACAGCTTTATAGAATTCGTTTTTTGGCAAAGCGGCATATTCGTCAATCCATGAGTTGACTGGGGCAGCCAAGTGGTAGTGAATGCGTCCTTTGTATCCCATAATGCCCGTTTGCATATTGGTCAAATCATCTTGTCGGCTCTTTTTAAATTGTGCATCGTCACGTTTTTGTTGAAACTCCTTTGCTTTTAAAAAGTCGCAAGGATCATATTCATACGAAATGGTGAGCGGCACCAAGTGTAGAGCTTTGATGCTTTCGAGTGGTGAGCCATCACCTCCCAAAGCCATCATTTTAAGTATTGACTCTTGTGTACGGTCGTTAGAATCTTTAGCTCGTCCTTCGCGTTGTGCAATCCATATGCCCTCATTGCGTTCGTTAATAGCAAAGTGCATGTATTGACTCATGTGTTTACTTGCGAGCAACATCTCGCGCATACCCACCGAACGTTTAACAATGAACGACTTGTTAATACGTACCAAAGTTTTAATCCAGGGGTAGATGAGTAGATTATCGCCAATGGCAATTTCAATGCTGTTGCCAAAACCATTGTCAATGAGCAAAATGTCAAGTAATGCTGAATCAAGCACAATGTCGCGGTGGTTAGATATGAATGTGTAAGCTTGGGTGCGTTCTGATGGGGCAATGGCTGTGGCATCAAAATCGCATCCAGTACTACATTTAGCTAGCAATTGCTTGATGAGTGGGTAGAAAAATACTTTTTGAAAGCTCAAGCTATCTTTGCATTGCAAAGCTTGTGCCTTCAGCGTATCTAAGGGCACCCCTTTCATAAATGTTTGTACGATGCCACAAAATTGTGCATCTGCAAAGAGTTCGTTAATTGCTTCGGGTAGCTCTTCTGGCAGCACAGGACGTATGTCGTCAAAATCATGAATATTCATGGCAGAGAAATTTTTGTGTGATGATTCATATGCAGTACGCGTTGGCAGAATTAGTAAACAAGTTGACAGGTTAATGGGCCAATAGGTAAGTTTACCAAGCTTATATGGTTGCTTACCATGCAGACATTAACATAATGTACAGCACACTAACTTATTAACCAGCCATCCCATTAACCAATATTTCAGCTAACAGGCATGCAGTAATGTTTTTAATCTATTGCATAGCGTTCAAACGCTTTTAAAACATTATTTGAATCATTATAAGGTGAAAACTAACCTAAAAAAGGGACAACAAGGTATGGCTGACGCAGCAAAGGTCAGTTCGTTACTTTGTAGTCCCCCCTTAAAAGTTTTAAGCAAAACGGCCTTCAATAATTTCGCTCAGCACGTCCTTAATGTCGTATTCAGAGGCACGCACTTGTTGCGGAATGAAACTGGTAGCAGTCATGCCAGGTGTAGTGTTAATTTCGAGCAAGTTAATTTGTTCGTTTCCTTTTTCGCCAGAAAGAATGTAGTCGATGCGAATCAAACCATAGCAACCTAAAATGTGGTAGATGTGCTTCGTCATTTCGCTCACACGTTGTGCTGTTTTAGGATCGATGCGTGCAGGTGTGATTTCGTCAGACTTATTGTTGTACTTGGCATCGTAATCAAAGAATTCAGTGTGGCAAACCACCTCTGTGATAGGCAATGTTACGATTTCACCATTGGCACGCTTAAAGCATCCGCAAGTGATTTCGGTGCCTGTCATCATCTTTTCAACCATTACCTCATCACTTTCGAGCATAGCCTTTTCAATAGCAGCACGTAAAGCATCGGCAAACTTAACTTTCGTTACACCGAAACTTGAACCGCCAGCATTGGGCTTTACAAAGCAAGGTATGCCCATGCGTTCAGCCAATTGCTTTTCGACTTCGGGAGTGATGTTATCGCCTTTGCGAATGAGCACAGAGTCAGAAATGTGTAATTCGGGGTAGGCGCGTAAAAAGTTGTTCAAAGCAAACTTGTTGAAGGTTAATGCTTCAACAAGCACATCGCTGGTTGAATAAGGCAAACCGATGAGGTCAAAGTAGCCTTGCATTATGCCATTTTCACCTGGTGTGCCATGAATAGTAATGTATGCAAAATCAAAGGTGTGGTGACCATCGCTGGCAGTAAATGAAAAGTCGCTGCGGTCAACTTTGCAAGTTTCATTTTTGTATTCAACCTTCCAGTTGTCCATTTTAACTTCAACTACATAACAGTCATATTTATCTTTGTCCATAAAGGACAGGATGCCTTCTGCTGAGCGCAGAGATACATCGTGCTCGGAGCTATTGCCTCCGGCAACAATTGCAATTGTACGTTTCATTGCGTTTATATGGTAATTTGCTAATGAGCTAATGAGTATATAGCAGGTGTGAATGTGGGTGAGTGTTGTGGGTGAACCTATTTTTAACTATAGCAGTCTTCATAGCTTCCATGTTGTTACGCACTACAACTTTTCATCCTTCAACTTTAGTGTTAGTAGCCCCTTCAATGTATTTGTCCCATTTAGCCAATAGAGCTTGCATGTCAGGAGCAATATCAGTGGTAAAGTCCATTTCCTCACCCGTTTTAGGATGTTTAAACCCTAAGGTGCGAGCGTGTAAGGCTTGTCGCGGACAAATGGCGAAACAATTACGAATAAAGCTATTGTAGGTGCTACTTTGTGTGCCACGCAAAATTTGGTTGCCGCCATAACGCTCATCATTAAAGAGAGGGTGCCCAATGTGTTTCATGTGAACACGTATTTGGTGTGTGCGTCCTGTTTCAAGAATGCATTCAACCAGAGTAACATAGCCATAGCGCTTCAACACCTTATAGTGAGTAACGGCATGTTTACCTATGTCAGATGAAGGATCGAACACAGCCATTTGCATACGGTCACGTGGGTTACGAGCAATGTTACCTTCAATGCGTCCTTCGTCTTCAGTAAAGTTGCCCCAAACTAAAGCATTGTAGCGTCGGCGAGTTGTTTTGTTAAAGAACTGTAGTCCGAGTTTTGTTTTTGCATCAGGTGTTTTGGCCACAACCAACAAACCCGATGTGTCCTTATCAATGCGATGCACCAACCCCACGGCAGGGTCATTGGGGTCATATTTAGGGTCATCCTTTAAGTGCCAAGCAATGGCATTGACCAAGGTGCCTGTGTAGTTGCCACACCCAGGGTGAACCACCAAGCCTGCGGGCTTGTTTACAACAAGCAGTTCACTATCCTCATAAACAATGTCGAGTGGAATGTTTTCAGCCTCAATTTTGTTTTCGTAGCGAGGACGGTCAAGCAGTAGTGTGACAACATCAAAAGGCTTAACGCGGTAGTTGCTTTTAACGGGGTGATCGTTAACATGAATAAAGCCTGCTTTTGCAGCCGCTTGTATGCGATTGCGTGAGGTATCTTTCAAGTGGTCGAGCAGGAACTTGTCAACGCGTAGCAGTTGTTGACCTTTGTCTGCCACTACACGATAGTGCTCGTAAAGCTCGGCTGATTCTTCGCCAGCATCATCGTCTTCGTCAGTAAGTGGCAAATCGCTCAGCAAATCTTCATCAGTTAACTCGTTGTTGTTCATTTATATAGTCAATGTAGTGTTTTGTTCAAATTATTAAGAAGTTAATCCTCAGAGATGTCGTTAGACGTAGCGTGCGTTTCAGCTGTTCCGCCTCCCTCTTCAATGATTTCATCCTCTTCTTCATGTGGAGCATTTCTAATGTAGTCAAGGCTATCATTTCCGTTGTACTCCTCAGTTGAGCCACCTGATCCTACAACCAATGTGATGGGCGAAGTAACCGAAACCTTAGTACCAGCAGTAACATTTCTTCCGTTAACTTTAACCCCATACACCCATTCGGGGTCACCTTGTACATACTCTGTAGCTCCCAATTTAAACCCAAGCACACGCAATTTATCTTCAGCTTCGCGTTGTGAGCAGTTGTCAGCAATGTCAGGAATGGCAATTTGCCGCGGCCCATTGGCATTAATAGTAATGAGTATAATGCGACCAGGTTTAACTTTGTCACCTGGTTTTAGGTTTTGTTCAAGCACAGAGAAAGGGGCTGCGTTGTAAACGTATCCCGTATCAGTAACCTCCATACGAAGTCCTAAGGCTTCCAATTTTTTTTGTGCAACATCTTGATTAAGTCCACATACATTGGGTACAATTACTTCGCGTCCGTGATGCGTGTAAAGATTAATGAAGAGCAACGAGGCAAAGGCCAGTACAATAGTTATAATAACTATACCTAAGCAATTACCGAAGAGCATTCGGCTGAATATCTTCTTAAAGAATTCGGAGATAGTCATGCTTTATAAGTTGTTTTGCTTAATAGATTATATATATATGATAGTGCAAGGTGAGAGCAGTGTGTCAAGCTTGCTTGAATGCACTGCCGAACCGCAGCCTATCTTATGCAAAGATAAGCAATACTGAATGAAGTTCCAAAGGTGTAACGTTTTAATTTAGAAGAAATGAAACGAAAAAAGAGAACTAAAGGTAGTGTGGTTATGACATAGCATGCATTAGTGATCGCTATTTTAGGCGCAGATGATAGAATCGCGCAACCATTAAAATGTCATGTAGAAGTTCTTTAAAAAACGGAAAAGGCTGATACTTCAACTCTTGAGTTGAAAGGTATCAGCCTTTTTCTTTCTGCCTAATTAAAAGCAGAGAGGTGAGAAATTATTATTTCTTGCCATGAACTTCGTCAGAAACGGTCAACTTTTTGCGACCTTTTGCACGACGAGCTGCCAATACGCGACGGCCATTGGCAGTAAGCATACGCTGACGGAAACCATGCTTGTTGTTTCTCTTACGATTGTGGGGTTGGAATGTTCTTTTCATTTTTGTTATGCTGTTTTTTTGTTTTTGATATACATATCACTGAGCGGGAAAGGTAAGCACTAACCATTGTATTGCAGACCTCGCGGCCTCGTTGTTTTATTGAGGCACCTTCTCACTTCGGGTTGCAAAGTTAGGAAAACTTTTGTGAATGAGCAAAATTTGCTCAATGAAAAGTTGATTTTTCGTATTGCTTGCCCATTGTAGTTAAAGTATAGGAACTTATTTAAGGGTAGCTCTAACCCGTTGGCGGAATTTTTGGTTAACGGGTTAACAAGTTGACAGGTTAACAAGT
>URDV01000054.1 GCA_900546605.1 uncultured Prevotella sp. | reverse complement strand
GCTTGATTGCATTCGCCTTGCACGATGATTCAGCCCGCCCTTGCTAAATCCGAAAACCCAGGGTGTCGCTTCGCTTGCCTTGGGCATCTGTGCACCATTGGGCTTTTATTGACATCATCGGCTGCGGCTCAGCAATTCAAGCAAGCTTGATTGCATTCGCCTTGCACGATGATTCAGCCCGCCCTTGCTAAATCCGAAACTTGAGCAAAAAATGCTTGCTAAATGAGCCATGAATAAAACTCATTTAGCAAGCATTTATAATTAACGAGATTTTGATATCAGCAGCGGTGTGCGCTTAATCCTTTTTGATGCGAGCAGCACACGAGTGGGTACTACTTGACTTTTGTGAGTTCTTGGCAGTTAACTTAGTGCCAAGAATTTTGTAGCGTGGCTGTTGCTTTTTGCGCAATTCAGCCATGTGACGTTGGCGAATCTTTTCGCCACGAGATTTCCACTCCTCCATGGTGTAAAAATTACCAGTGGCGGGGTCGAGATATTTAACTTCAGGAATGTAGGGAGCATCGTAGTCTTTGCGGTCGTTTTTGTTGTCAAAGCCTATAGCCTCCACCTTAACGGCAGCAATACCTTGATTAACCATGCCCAACTTGCGGGCAGCGGCCATTGAAAGGTCCACTACGCGGCCTGCTGCATGTGGGCCACGATCAGTTACGCGAACCACTACTTCCTTGCCATTGTTTTTGTTAGTCACCTTTAGTAGGGTTCCAAAGGGTAGGGTGCGATGTGCACAAGTTAAGCTATCTTTGTGATAGCGTGAGCCATCGCTTGTGCGGTGTCCGTGTGCGCGGTTGCTATAAAATGAAGCTTTGCCGTGCTGCTGGGCACTTGCGTTAATTGAGAATGCAAATGTTACGAGTGATGCTAATAATACTTGTTTAATAGTCATTTGTTTTGTTTTGCCATGAGGATTGCTGACAACGCTCAAGCCGTGGCAGTTTAGCCATACTGCCTATGCTGCGCCATGTTTTGAACAATGCGTGGAGAAACACATGGGATGTAGCAACTATCCGCTTCATTAAAACTCTTGGTTGCCCTTTTATGAGCAATCACGGGTGTAAGGTGGATGTGTTACATCTGTGTGTATGCTCCCTTCTCTTTGTTTGCATCAGTATCGTATGTATATATGCATAGTCTAAAAGTAAGCACTGAAGCACAGAAAAGTGGCATTGTAAATTCAGCAAATGCACGAGGAACACTCGGGCTATATAAGTCATCAAGTGTTCGCCTCATGAGGTTTACGAATGCAAAGGTACGATTTTTTTATGAGTTATGAAAGTGATAAGTGTTGATAATCACTACTTTAACATTTTCGACACCTCGTTTTAAGAAATGTATTTCCGTTACCCAAACATCATTCGTGTGGTGTGAAAACTGCGTGAGAATGGGCTTTCTGCGTGTTTTGTGATAGTTAAAACATCTTCAATGGTAGAGTGAAAGTTGTTAGGTAGCGTGTCAAATGTTAAAAGCGTTTTTAACAACTAAACGTGGTGCTAAATGTGTGAAAAATGATAGTTTTCAGCGCTCTTAAGTAACACATTGCGCATTTATTGCTAACTTTGTGGCCTTAGAGGGTATAAGGCAATTGCGGCGTGCATCACACATTTGTACGCACAGTCTTATAGCCCTCGCCAAGTCAACCCCGTAGCATACTTGTTGATTTGATGGAGCACAAAAATTGAGCACAAAAGTAGCAGAATGATAAGTGTGCTACTTAATAGTGTTCAAAACATTGCAGAAGGCTTTAGTACACCTGCCTAACAAGTGTGCGGCCACTCCATTTAGTACCAAATGATAAGCAGCAAACATGAATCGTATATTCACTTTACTAATAGCGCTTTGCTACAGCTTAGTTATGGCAGCACAGCAAGTGTTGCCCACGGCCACCCCCACCATGACCTATGTTGATGAAGATGGGGCTGAGGTGAGCGAGAGCCAGTATGATGGTTCAGCTCCATTTAAAGCCACCTTTAAGGCTGGCCCTGAAAATGTGGGCAATTATACTCCCCTTTACGAATGGCGTTTTACCAAAGCAGGAGACAGCACCCCCTTTTTGGTGCGCTATGACGAAAATACTACATACGACTTTAACGAGTCAGGCTCTTACAGCATAGAACTGCGCGTTAGCTTTGTGCAAGGAACCGACACCATAGCTTACGAAATGGATCAGCCCTTTAGTGTAACCATTAGTGAGTCGAAACTTGAGGTGCCGAATGCCTTTACACCCAATGGCGATGGAGTGAATGATGTGTTCCGTGTGAAGGATGGATATCAAAGCATCATTTCATTTAAGGCTATGGTGTTTGACCGTTGGGGTAAAAAACTTTATGAATGGACTGACCTAACGGGGGGATGGGATGGACGCAGCGGTGGACACGATGTGCCTGATGGTGCTTACTACTTAAACGTGCAAGCCCGTGGTGCTGACGGACGAAAGTATCATATTAAAAAGGTAATAAACTTGCTGCGCGGATATACCGAAAACGGAACTGCGACTAACTAAACTATGTCAGAACAAAAAATTGAAATATTAGGTGCTCGCGTTCATAATCTCAAGAATGTGGATGTTACATTGCCGCGCTATAGCTTGAGCGTAGTGACGGGATTAAGCGGGTCGGGTAAGAGCTCGTTGGCTTTTGATACCTTATATGCTGAAGGACAACGTCGTTACATTGAAACCTTTTCGGCTTATGCCCGTAACTTTCTTGATAATTTAGAGCGCCCCGATGTTGACAAAATAACTGGACTTAGCCCAGTTATTAGCATCGAACAGAAGACAACCAACAAAAATCCGCGCTCAACGGTGGGCACGGTTACTGAAATATATGACTTCATGCGTTTGCTTTATGCACGAGCAGGTGAGGCCTACTCCTATGCTACAGGTGAACGTATGGTGAAATACACCGAAGAGAAGATTGTAGACATGATTCTGCGCGATTATGAAGGCCACAAGGTGTATTTGTTGGCTCCGCTCATTCGCAATCGTAAAGGACACTACAAAGAACTCTTTGAGTCAACACGTCGTAAGGGCTTTCTGAAGGTGCGTGTTGATGGCGAGTTGTGTGACATAACGTCGGGCATGAAGCTGGATCGTTACAAAAACCACGACATTGAAGTGGTGGTTGACAAGTTAGCCGTGCAAGCCAAAGATGGTGAACGACTGACAAAGAGCGTGGCCGAAACGTTGCGACAGGGTAGTGGACTCATGATGTTGCTCGATGCTGCCGATGGGCAAGTGCGCTTTTACTCCAAGCAGTTGATGGACCCTGTGTCGGGACTGTCCTATCGTGAACCTGCTCCTCATAACTTCTCGTTCAATTCAACACAAGGTGCTTGTCCCAAATGCAAGGGCTTAGGCTTTGTGAGCGTAATGGATCATGACAAGGTTGTGCCTGATGCGCACTTGTCTATTAAAGAGGGCGGTTTAGCTCCTTTAGGCAAATATCGCAATGCACTCATATTTTGGGAAATACAAAGTGTGTTGGCTGACTACGATTGCGACCTAAAAACTCCCATTTGCGACATACCCGATGAGGCCATGGACGAGGTGTTTAATGGTCGAGCCGACCGCCTACGCATACCTGCAGCCATAGCGCACACCACCGACGACTATTATGTAGAGTTCGATGGCTTGGTAAAGTATATTCAGCAAATGGCCGATTCTGAAATGAGTGCCGCCTCACAGCGTTGGGCTGAACAGTTTTCAAAAACAGCCGTCTGCCCTGCGTGTCATGGAGCACGACTCAATCAAGAGGCCTTGTCCTACCGCTTTGCGGGCAAAACTATTGCCGAATTGAGCAACATGGACATTGCCGAACTTTACGACTTCCTGCTACATGTTGAGAGCCATCTTGATAACAAGCAGCGAGCCATAGCACACGAAATATTGAAGGAACTGCTTTCACGCCTTAAGTTCTTGCTCGATGTAGGACTCGACTATTTGTCGTTGGCTCGTTCGTCAATGACCCTTTCGGGCGGTGAAAGTCAACGCATACGTTTGGCTACTCAAATAGGTTCACAACTGGTCAATGTGCTATATATATTAGATGAGCCCAGCATAGGGTTGCATCAGCGCGACAATGTGCGACTTATTAACTCACTGAAAGAGTTGCGTGACCTGGGCAACACAGTGGTGGTAGTTGAACACGACAAAGACATGATGTTAGCTGCCGACTACATAGTCGACATGGGGCCTAAAGCAGGTCGTTTGGGAGGCGAAGTAGTGTTTCAAGGCACTCCTGCCGAAATGCTTAAAACGCACACTCTCACCTCACAGTATTTAAATGGTCAGCGAGCCATTGAAGTACCGCTTGAACGTCGCAAAGGCAATGGCAATGTGTTACGATTGGTGGGAGCAAAGGGGAATAATTTGAAAGGCGTAACGGCCGAATTTCCTTTAGGCACACTGATATGCGTTACGGGGGTGTCGGGTAGTGGCAAAAGCACTCTTATCAACGACACCTTGCTGCCCATCCTTTCGCAGCACTTTTACCGTTCATTGCGTGAGCCTTTGGCTTACGAACGCATTGAAGGCATTGACAACATCGACAAGGTAGTGGCTGTTGACCAAAGTCCCTTAGGTCGTACCCCACGTTCAAACCCTGCCACTTATACGGGCGTGTTTGCCGACATACGTTCACTCTTTGTCAATTTGCCCGAAGCCAAAATACGTGGTTACAAGCCAGGTCGCTTTAGCTTTAATGTGCGTGGTGGCCGTTGCGAGGTGTGCAAAGGCAATGGTTACAAAACCATCGAAATGAACTTCTTGCCCGATGTTTATGTGCCTTGTGAGGCTTGTCATGGCAAGCGTTATAATCACGAAACACTTGAAGTACGCTTTAAAGGCAAGAGCATAGCCGATGTACTCGACATGACCATCAATCAGGCAGTAGAATTTTTTGAAAATGTGCCTAACATTTTGCATAAAATCAAAACCTTGCAGGATGTTGGTTTAGGTTACATTAAGTTAGGTCAAAGTTCCACCACTCTTTCGGGTGGTGAGAGTCAACGTGTAAAGTTAGCTACCGAACTCTCAAAGCGTGATACAGGACGCACCGTTTACATATTAGATGAGCCTACAACAGGTCTTCACTTTGAAGACATACGTGTGCTGATGGACGTGTTACAGCAGTTGGTTAACCGTGGCAACACAGTTATTGTGATAGAGCACAACCTTGATGTTATAAAGGTGGCCGACTACTTAATAGAAATGGGACCTGAAGGTGGTCGTGGTGGTGGACGTTTGCTTTATGAAGGCACTCCCGAAGGACTTGTTCAAAGTGGCGTAGGCTACACGGGCAAATTCCTCAAGGATGAGTTGAGATTCCTGGGTTAACAAGTTAACAGGTTAACAAGTTAACAGGTTAACAAGTTAACAGGTTAACAAGTTAACGGGTAAGTATGTTATGCTATACACAACTCTAAGTCTGAATGGTAAGAATTAAAAAAATAGGACAAACTTACCCGTTAACCTGTTAACCTGTTACCCCGTTAACCTGTTACCCCGTTAACCTGTTAACCTGTTAACCAATCAAACAGAATTCAATTAATAACAATTATAATCTAAAACAAATCTATGTTCGAAGGACAACCTAAGGGTCTTTACACCCTTGCCCTTGCCAACACAGGCGAGCGCTTTGGCTACTACACCATGTTGGCCGTGTTTGTGCTTTTCCTCAAAGACAACTTTTTGTGGTCGGCCGGAACAGCAGGAGCCGTTTATTCAGGCTTTTTGGCATTCGTTTATTTCTTGCCCCTATTTGGTGGTATGATAGCCGACAAAATTGGCTATAACAAATGTGTAACCACAGGCATCCTTGTGATGTTCTTAGGCTATGCTTTGCTCTCCATTCCCGCAGGAGCAGGCTGGTTGGCATCCACCCTTATGTTTGGTGCTTTAGCCATGATATGCATAGGCACCAGTTTATTTAAGGGCAACTTGCAAGTAATGGTCGGCGACCTTTACAACTCACCCGCCATGCAGGGTAAGCGCGATTCTGCCTTCTCTATTTTCTACATGGCCATTAACATTGGTGCCTTGTTTGCCCCTACTGCAGCCGTAAAAATAATGGAGTATGCACAGCAAACTTATGGCATTACTAAGGCCGACTCTTACCACTTTGCTTTTGGTGTGGCTTGCATTTCGCTTATCATCTCTATTGCCATTTATTATGGCTTTAAGAACACTTATCAGCAGGTTATCAGCGCTCCTGCTGCCAAGGATGGTGTTACCAAAACAGTTGAAAACACAGAGCCAGAACTCAGTAAAAGCGAAACAAAAGATCGCATTGTAGCATTGTGCTTGGTGTTTGCAGTAGTTATTTTCTTCTGGATGGCATTCCATCAAAATGGCTTAACGCTCACCTTCTTTGCTGATGAGTACACACAAAAGCATGCCACAGGTGTTGAGAGCATGCTCTTCGATGTAACCAACCTGTTGCTTTGCATTGTTATCATTTATGCACTCTTTTCACTCTTCCAGAGCAAGACGGGCAAAGGCCGTGGCATTTCAGCCTTAGTGATATTGGCTTGCTTGGGCGGACTTGCTTACAAGTATCTCACGCTCGATGCAAGTGGCATTAACATTGAAGCTCCTATCTTCCAACAGTTCAATCCTTGCTTTGTAGTAGGTTTGACACCTGTCAGCATGGCTCTCTTTGCTTGGTTGGCCAAGAAGGGTAAAGAACCCTCAGCTCCTCGCAAAATTGGCTTGGGCATGCTTGTAGCTGGTATTGGCTACGTTATCATGATATTGGGTTCAATAGGTGTTACCTCAGCCGATCAAAACACCGTGTCGCCCAATTGGCTGATCACCACTTACTTGGTGTTGACCTTTGGTGAATTGTTGCTCTCACCCATGGGTATTTCGTTTGTATCGAAGGTAGCACCTCCTAAACTGAAGGGTACCATGATGGGGGGCTGGTTTGTAGCCACAGCCTTAGGCAACTTCTTGGTTTCTATACCAGGCTTCCTTTGGGGCAAAGTGCCTTTGGTTGTTGTATGGGGCGTGTTAGTAGGTCTCTGCCTCATTTCGTTCATCTTCATCTTCAGCGTTATGAAAAAGTTAGAGAAGGTTTGCTAATGCTCCTTTCTGCTTGATAATGAAAACTCCCTGGCTCTTGGTAGAGTCAGGGAGTTTTTTAGTGTAGGCATGTCAATAGAATCTTGCATGATTAACCCGTTGGCGGAATTCTTGGTTAACGGGTTAACAAGTTAATTTGTCAACTTGTTTACAAATTCCGCCAACACGTATAATCAACTTCAACAATCATGTCTTACAGCCTTAGCCTCGGCACTATTCATAGCCTCTGTTTCGGGCCAAAGCCGTAAGCATTCTTCAACTTCATATCCACGTTCTGCAGCGTAACCCTCAGCCAAATACTTGCGCATTTCAGTTGTGGCTGGCAAACGTTCAAAGTTTTTAATGCCCTCTTTCATGCTGATGGTGTGAAAACGCAAACGGTTCAAGTCAACCAGCTCCACCATGACCTCACCCTGAGCGTTCTTGCCCAGCAGCAAGTTGCCGCGTGAAAAGTCTCGATGAATCATATCTGCATTGTGCATCTTGCCCGCCACACGTCCCACAGCTCGTAGGTAATCAGGCATTTCAGTAGCAGCTATTCGTCCCTTTACCAAGTCAATGTAAGTGTAAGGCAATTCGCTCTTGAGCGACGCATAATAGCTTTTCGTAAACAATAGGCCATGGCGCACACTACACCAACCTAAAGGGGCAGGACTGCCTATACCCATTGAACGAAGCAAGGCGGCATATTGGCAAGAGCGTTCAGCCTTTGAACTGCGTAGCCAACCATAAGCAATGCGATTAATAAGATTGGGTGTGCAAAACGATTTCACCACCACCTTTCCCACTTCTGTTTCAAACACACGTAGTTCATTTCGTCCTTTATACATAATGCGTCCATTATCTTTAAAGCCAAAGCGTGTAGGTAGTGAACGCACAAAATATTGCATTTGTTTAAATGCAGACTCAGTATGCACCTTACGAGGGCATACCCAGTGTAACAACGTGTTTAAGCAGCGCGACCACGAACGCTGATAGCGTAAGGGACCATTCAGCCATTTTTCAAAAAACTCAGGGTGACGATTGTTCAGCGTGTCAATCACGTGGTGTTTCAGTTCGCGGTCTTGCTTGCGTTTGCTGTTCTGGTGGTAGCGATATTTTAATCCCACCTGTGGCAAACGTACCACCTCGCCCCCATTTTTAAGCATGCTAATCCAAAAGTCCCAATCCTCGCGTGCTATAATCTCTGCACAATATCCGCCCCCCGTCTGTTCATAATCACTCCGTCGGTATAAGGCACAACAAGCCAAAATGTTTTTATGCGCCTCCTTTTTCATACTGAAGGGAGGTAGATTCCAAGTCCCCTCGCGGTCACCAAAGAATTCTGCCTGAGGAGCTACCACCTTCACTTCAGGATGTGTGCGTAGCACTTCAACAGCATCCGCAATAAATTGCGGCAATAAAATGTCGTCAGCATCAACGGGCAGAATATATTCCCCTCGTGAAGCCTCAATGGCAGCATTGCGGGCACGGCACACACCTGCATTCGTTTGGTGTAACACCACAATGCGCTTATCTGTTGTGGCCATTTGACGCAACAAATCCAGCGAATGGTCGGTAGACCCATCGTCCATACACACTACTTCAATGTCGGTGTAGGTAGAAGCCAATACACTTTGTATTGTTTCTGTTATATATTTTTCAGCGTTATAAACGGGTATAATGATTGAAACCATGAACGTAAGATTTTTTCTGGCTCAAAAGTTGGAAATAAAAAGTCAAAGGGTCAATAGACACAATTACAAACTGCCGTCAAAAGGTAAATTTTGTTCGCCCAATCCTGCAAACGTCCTACGGTGGTAAGGCGTCAAACCATGCAAAGCAATGCCTTCGCGGTGTTGTTTGGTGGGGTAGCCCGCATTGTGGTCCCAGCCATAGTAAGGATATTGTTGGTGTAGCTCGTGCATATAATCGTCGCGGTACGTTTTAGCCAAAATAGAGGCTGCTGCTATTGACAAGTACTTACCATCGCCTTTAACAATCGTGGCATAAGGCACTTCGTGGTAAGGCTTAAAGCGATTGCCATCAACAATTACGAATTCTGGACGCAACGTGAGTTGATCAAGTGCACGATGCATGGCCAGGATAGAAGCATTCAGTATGTTAATGTGGTCAATCTCCTCAGGAGTTACTATCCCTACAGCCCATGCCAAAGCATCGCGTTCAATGATTTGACGTAAGGCATAACGCCTTTTAGCTGTGAGTTGTTTTGAGTCGTTCAACTCCTCATTATGGTAGTCGGGGGCAAAGATAACGGCAGCAGCATACACGCTACCCGCCAAACATCCGCGGCCCGCCTCGTCACAACCAGCTTCAATGCGTGATTCTTTATTATAGATAGGTGTGAGCATGGTGCTATTAAATTTGTACGGCTGTTCCTGTGGCCACCACCATCAGCATAGAGCCACTTTGTCCCACCGTTTCATAATCAAGCGAAATGCCTACTATGGCATTCGCTCCCATACTTTGAGCTTTCATGCTCAGTTCGTTAAGAGCCGTATCTTTGGCTTGCTTGAGCACTTGCTCGTAACTGCTTGAACGACCTCCAAAAAAGTCGCGAATGCTGGCCGTAAAGTCACGAAAAACGTTGGCACCTAATATGGTTTCGGCCGAAACAATGCCACAATAGTTCTTTACCACGTGGCCTTCAATGATGGGTGTTGTTGTGAGAATCATGGTGTACAGTGTTTAAAAGAAACTTTCAATGTGAACTGAAATGCTCTATGAAAAAAATGAAAGTGCTGCGAAGAGTCAAAGACCCCTACACAGCACTTGTTAGTTTTATGTATGGAGGCAAAATAACGAACATCCTTAAAACATTTTGCGCACACGATCAATGCCAGCTACTAAAGCATCAATTTCCTCGCGTGTGTTGTAAAGGGCAAATGAGGCGCGTGCCATGCCCTCCACACCGCAGCGTTGCATGAGTGGTTGAGCACAATGATGTCCTGTGCGAATGGCTATGCCTAAACGGTCGAGCAAGGTGCCAAGGTCAAGCGGATGGATATTGCCCACGTTGAATGAAACAACAGCATCCTTGTTGGCTGCTGTGCCGTAAAGGTGCATTTCAGGAATCTGCATCATTTGTTCCATGGCATACTGGGTCAACTCGCGTTCATGCAAGTGAATGTTGTCAATGCCTAATGCACTGACATAATCAAGCGCCACGGCCAATGCATGACTACCCACATAGTCGGGTGTGCCAGCCTCAAACTTAAAGGGCAAACGCTCGTAAGTAGTCTTTTCAAATGTTACGCGTGCTATCATCTCGCCACCTCCTTGATAGGGTGGCATACGGTCGAGCAAATCTTCGCGTCCATAAAGCACCCCAATGCCCGTAGGGCCATACACCTTGTGTCCGCTGAACACCAAAAAGTCACAATCAATGTCTTGTACATCCACCTGAAAGTGAGGCACACTCTGTGCGCCATCTACCAACAAGTGTGCACCATGCGCATGAGCTATTTCAGTCATACGTTTTACAGGGTTAATGGTGCCTAACACATTGCTCACCTGTGCCACACACACCAAGCGTGTGCGGGGGGTGAATAGTTGCTCGTAGGCAGCCATGTCAAGCTCCCCCTCGTCGGTCATAGGAATCACTTTAATGACAATGCCTTTGCGCTCGCGAAGCAACTGCCAAGGCACAATGTCGCTATGGTGTTCCATTACGGTAACAATCACCTCATCGCCCTCAGTCATGAAGGCCTCACCATAAGAACTGGCTACCAAGTTGAGGCTCTCGGTGGTGCCGCGTGTAAAGATAACCTCGCTTGTAGAACGGGCGTTGATAAACTTTCGCACCGTTTCGCGTGCGGCCTCGTGCAAGTCGGTGGCCTGTTGCGACAAGTAGTGAACACCGCGGTGTACATTGGCATTCACCGAGTAATATTCGTTAGTGATGGCCTCGACCACACAGCGTGGCTTTTGCGTGGTAGCCGCATTGTCAAGGTACACCAACGGCCGCTTATACACCTCGCGGCTGAGTATGGGAAAGTCCTGGCGGACTGTGTTTATGTCGTACATACTGATTTGTAATTTAAACCCGTTGGCGGAATTCTTGGTTAACGGGTAAACAAGTTGACAAGTTAACAAGTAAGTAAGCGATATA
>URDV01000053.1 GCA_900546605.1 uncultured Prevotella sp. | reverse complement strand
TACGTGCGCTGATGACAACTTGGTGGTTAAAACAGGTGGCCATGACACCGTTTTGCCTAAGGATGCTTTGCCCCATTGGGAGTTGGCTAAGAAGTATAATCTCATTGACTTTGACTTAGGTGTGAAGATTTCAGGTGCTGGTTTCCCCGTATACATAGGCATGGGTGCTCGCTTGCAGCGTGCATTGATTAACTTTTTCCTTGACCAGGCACGTGAGGCAGGTTATACTGAAATTATGCCCCCAACGGTTGTTAATGCAGCTTCAGGTTATGGTACTGGACAGTTGCCCGACAAGGAAGGACAAATGTATCATTGCGAGGTGGATGACCTTTATTTGATTCCTACAGCAGAGGTGCCTGTAACCAACATTTATCGTGATGTAATTCTGAACGAGGATCAGCTTCCTATTAAGAATTGTGCCTATACTGAATGCTTCCGTCGCGAAGCTGGTAGCTATGGCAAGGATGTGCGTGGCTTGAATCGTTTGCACGAATTCTCAAAGATTGAAATTGTACGTATTGATAAGCCTGAACACTCAGAACAGTCACATCAAGAAATGTTGGCTCACGTTGAAGGCTTGTTGCAAAAGTTAGAGTTGCCTTATCGCATTCTTCGTCTTTGTGGCGGTGACATGAGCTTTACTTCATCCATCTGCTACGATTTTGAGGTATACAGCGAAGCACAGAAGCGTTGGTTAGAGGTAAGTTCTGTATCCAACTTTGATACTTATCAAGCTAATCGCTTGCAATGCCGTTATCGTGGTGCTGATAAAAAGATTCACTTGTGTCACACACTTAATGGCTCAGCCTTGGCATTGCCACGCATTGTAGCTGCTTTGCTTGAAGACTTCCAAACTCCTGAAGGTATACGCATACCAAAGGCTTTACAGCCTTACATGGGATGTGACATGATTAAGTAATAAGTGTACATTCACATGTGCTCATTGTGAATGTGCTGATGACATTGCAAATATGCGAATGTGCAAATTGTTGCCTTATTTTACGTGAATAATGGTTGCTGTTTGCACATTTGTATAAGTAGGTAATGAGGTCGTCTAAACTTTTAATCTCATCTTCGTCATAAAAGTTTAGGCGACTTCAATGTCACACATAATGCCTGCTCACTTTGCAAAGCATCTAATCTATATGCCTCATAATATGCGCATATTATCAATTGATTATGGAAAAAAGCGAACAGGCTTAGCCGTTACAGATCCATCACAAATTATTGCAAATGGGCTAACTACAGTTGAAACACATCAGCTGCTACAATTCTTAAAGGATTATACATCGCACGAACAGGTGGAACGTTTTGTCGTGGGGTTACCAATACAGCCTAATGGACAACCCTCAGAAAACCAAAAGCGTGTGTTGGCCTTTGTCGAGAAGTTAAAAAAGTGCTTGCCTCACATTCCTGTGGAATTGTATGACGAACGCTTTACTTCAGTTTTGGCTCATCGTGCTATCTTAGATAGCGGAATAGGTAAAAAGCGTAGGCAAAATGACAAAGGACTGGTGGATGAAATAAGTGCTTGCATCATTTTGCAAAATTATATGGAAAGCCGTCTCTGAAAAGAAAAGAGTGGTGGAGTGCAACATTGGCCAATAATGCTAATGTGTGCATTATGCCTTCAGCAATAAAATCGGCAAAAACTGCTTGCAAAAAAAACAAAACAACAATGATTCTTCCTATTTATACTTACGGCATGCCCGTGTTGCGTAAGGAGTCGGTTGATATAACCCCCGATTATCCTGAACTTAAGCAGCTAATTGCCGATATGTTTGAAACTATGTACCATAGCGATGGAGTGGGGTTAGCTGCTCCGCAAATTGGTAAAGCCATTCGTTTGGTCGTTATTACGCTCGATCCGTTAAAGGATGATTATCCTGAATACGAGGGCTTTAATAAGGCATACATAAATCCTCACATTTTGGAGTACGATGATAGCGAAACAAAGTTGATGGATGAAGGTTGCCTCAGTCTGCCTGGCATAAATGAACCTGTTCGTCGTCCTACACGCATTCATGTTAAGTACATGGATGAGGATTTTGTTGAACATGATGAGTGGGTGGATGGTTACTTAGCACGCGTTATGCAACACGAATTTGACCACTTAGATGCTCACCTATTTATTGATCGCATCTCGCCCTTGCGCAAGCAAATGGTGCGTGGCAAACTTAATCAAATGCTCAAGGGTAAGTTCCGTTGTTCATACAAGGTAAAGTGTCCTAAGTAAATGAATTAAGGGTAATGACTGATTATAGAAGAGACAAAAGTACAACATTTCACTTCGTCTGAAAAGTTTTGATTAGTTCATTAGGTTGTTACCCCTATTGTGTTGAACACCTACACATATAATATATATGGTGTATTCTCTGTTAAGAACATATTATGCGACAAGTGTATTCAGCGTGCTACGGCACAAGGGTACACTTGTCGCATTATTGTTTTTGCTGATGGTGTATCCTTATCGGTTGGTAGCGCAGATTGATGCTGAAATGGTAACAAACATGGGGCGAAATGCGCTGAGTGTAGATGATTATTTAACAGCCATTCATTACTTTAATCAAGCTATTGAGAGCAAGCCCTTCTTGTCATCGCCTTATTATTATAGAGCTTATGCCAAGTTTACGCTTGAGGACTACCGCGGAGCTGAAACCGATTGTTCAAAGAGCATTGACCTTAACCCTTTTATTACCGAGGTGTATCAACTACGCGGTTTGTGCCGCATACACATGGATAACTTTGAAGGGGCCGTGGCCGATTATACGCGTGTAATAAAAAACATGCCTGACGATCAAGCAACACGTTACAATCGAGCCTTGTGCTATTTACAGTTAAAGAAGTATCAGTTAGCTGATGCCGACCTCGATTACATGCTGCATAAATGGCCCAATTACTATCGCACTTACATGGTAAAGGCACAAAGCCGTTTAGAGCAAAAGGATACCTTGCAGGCTATGAAGTGGATAGACACTTTGTTGGTAAAGAATCCGCGTGAAGCAAATGCCTGGAGTTTTAAGGGACGTTTTGAGTTAGCAAAAAACCATTATCGACAGGCTGATTCCTGTCTTACGCAAGCCATACGTTACCTTCCGTCAGACTTTGAACTTTACATAGCACGTGCACAAGCGCGACATGCTCTGGGCAAGTTTGGTCTTGCTATAGCTGATTATGACCGAGCCATCGAACTCCAACCTTCGCATTTTGTGGCTCACTATAATCGTGGTTTGTTGCGCTCGTTTGTAGGTGATTTAAATCGAGCCATTCAAGATTTTGATTTTGTCATCAAAACCGAGCCCAACAACACACTTGCCATATACAACAGAGCACAACTGCGTGCTCAAGTGGGCAACTATAAAGGGGCTGTGGCTGATTACACGCGCTTAATTAAGGCTTACCCTAACTTTATGTATGGCTATATGCAGCGTGCATCGTTGCGTCGTAAATTAGGTGATATAAAAGGGGCATTGAATGACGAGACAGTAGTAGCACGTCGTAACTTAGATTTGGCTACGGGGCATGCACGCCCTTTAAGTCGTACAAAAGTTCGCTTGCGTTCAGACCACGCGTTAGACAAATACAAACAATTGGTGCAAGAAGACCCCGACACGGTTCGAAACGTGTTTGGTCGCTTTTATGGCAAAGTGCAAAATGAGCATGCATCCGACGAACTCTTGCCTATGTTTGCTCCAGCATTTCATCCAGTTTATGTGCAAGGTTACCATTCAGTAGGCTTCATGCCCGAAATGAATAAATACAGAGTGGCCGACACCTCATTGCGTGTGTATGGCTTGGTTGCTGAAACAACAACAAATAGTGCACAGAATGCGCAAACTGATGAACGCCAACTTGAGCGCGTTGATGCTAAGTGCACCCCCTTACAGCGTGCATTATTCCTATCGTCAATAGCGCTGGCCAAATATGACTATACATCAGCTTTAAATGAGGCAAATCGTGCATTGCAAACCGATTCAACCTCAGTAGTAGCTTTGATGCAGCGTAGTAACGTGTTGGCACATAGCATCAACACCTCAACCATTGAGGCACAACAGCGTAAATCACATTTGGCTTTGGCCTTGCACGACTTAAACCAAGCAGCCAAACGCTCGCCTCAAAATGCTTATGTGCAGTATAACTTGGGGTGTCTGTATGCTTTACAAAAAGCCACGCACCAAGCCATAGACGCATTTACGCAAGCCATACGTATTGACGGACGATTGGCCGAGGCTTATTACAATCGTGCTATACTTTACAAGCAATTAGGGCAGCATGACAAAGCAAATGCCGACTTGAGCAAGGCTGGACAGTTGGGGCTTTACAAGGCCTATGCATTGTTAAAGCAATACAAGTAGCAAACTCGTCCCCTCGCCAATAGCCCTAAGCACCTATTTAAAATCAGAAAAAATTTTATTACAACAATATTCATCCTTAAACATTACATATCATGCAAAAAGCTATATTATTAGGTCTTGTTGCAATGAGTGCTCTGACATGTGAGGCACAAAAGTCAAAAGTGCCTTATTGGCTTGACCCTGCAATGAATCGTGTAGGAGTGCAAGCTCCTCGTTCAGACTTTTTTGCCTTTGAAAGCATTGATGCGGCACAACATGGCGACAAAAAGCAGTCTTCACGTTACATGTCGCTCGAAGGTAAGTGGAAATTCCATTTTGTGAAGAACCATAATGAAGCTCCAAAAAACTTCTATGTCAAGGGCTTTGACGACTCTTCGTGGGAGGACTTTCCTGTGCCAGGCATTTTTGAAATCAATGGTCATGGCGATGCCACCTATAAAAACGTTGGCTATGCTTGGGCCACACAGTTTGAGCCCAACCCACCCTACGTGGAGGAGAAGAACAATTATACAGGTTCTTATCGTAAGCAAGTTACAATTCCTGCATCATGGAAAGGTGAAAAAATATATTTACATGTAGGGTCTGCCACCTCTAACCTAAGTGTGTGGGTAAATGGTAAGTTCGTAGGCTATAGCGAAGACTCAAAGTCGGCTGCCGAATTCGACCTCACCCCTTATCTTACTCCAGGCAAGGATAATCTCATTGCTATGCAGGTAATGCGTTGGTGTGATGGTTCTTACTTTGAGGATCAAGACTTCTGGAAACTTACAGGCATTGCGCGTGAGGTATATCTTTATGCTCGCCCGCAGAGTCACATAGCTGATGTGTTTATAACACCAGATTTGACTGACAATTATACGAATGGCACTTTACGTATTCAGCTTACAGGTAGCCAATGCAAGGGCAAAAAGGCTGCATTAACTTTGTTCGATGCACAGGGGCAAGTTGTAAAGTCTGAAACAATTGTCATGAATGCTAAGGCTGATGTTAACTGGAATATCAACCAACCGCTAAAATGGACAGCCGAAACACCCAACCTTTACAAGTTGCGTGTTGACCTAAAGGATGGTGACAAGGTGTTGGAGAGTTTGGAACAAAATGTTGGCTTCCGAAAGATAGAGATAAAGAACGCGCAATTCTTGGTAAATGGTCAACCTGTACTCATTAAGGGAGTTGACCGTCATGAAATGGACCCCGATGGTGCTTATGTGGTAGGTGTTGATCGCATGTTGCAGGACATTCGCATCATGAAGGAGCATAACATTAATGCTGTGCGCACAAGTCACTATCCTAATGACCCCAGATGGTATGACCTCTGTGATAAATATGGCATTTATATTGTAGCCGAGGCTAACCTCGAAACACACGGAATGGGCTATGGCGAAAAAACGTTGGCTAAAGTGCCACGTTATGAGCAAACTCACCTTGAGCGCAACATTAATAATACGCACATTCTTAAGAACCATCCTTGCATCGTTACATGGAGTTTGGGTAATGAAGGAGGCTACGGGCCTAACTTTGAAAAGGCATATGACATGGTAAAGGCTTACGATACCTCGCGCCCTGTGCAGTATGAACGTGCTATACTCGAACGTGGCACAGACATTTATGCCGAGATGTATTTGCCCTACGATTATTGTGAAAACTATGTCAAGCGTAAGGACATCACCAAACCACTCATACTGTGTGAGTATGCTCATGCCATGGGCAACTCCGAGGGCGGATTTGCTGAGTATTGGGATTTGGTGCGCAAGTATCCTCATTTCCAAGGTGGCTTTATATGGGACTTTGTTGACCAAGGCCTTCGTGATAAAAATAAACAAGGTAAGCAAATTTACACTTATGGTGGTGATTACGGACGTTATCCAGCTTCAGATCATAATTTTAATTGCAATGGTTTGTTCAATCCTGACCGCGAACCCCATCCACATGCCGACGAGGTACGTTACTTCTACCAAAACGTATGGACTACCTTAAAGGATAGTGTAAACGGAATAGTAGATGTGTATAATGAAAACTTCTTCCGCTCGCTTGAAAACCTTTCGCTTAACTGGACATTATTGCATGATGGTGAGCAAGTTGCAGCTGGCACTATTGCCGATATTAATGTAGCACCTCAGCAACATGCTATTGTGCAGTTAGAGGGTTTCAAACTTCCTGCGCAAAAAGGCGAATATGTGCTGCAAATTGATTATCGATTAAAGAAAAACGAGTCTTTGCTCAAAGCTGGATATCCAGTAGCTCGTCAAGAGATGGTACTAACACCTTATGTTTATCCCACATTGGCAAGTGTAGCCACATCGCTTCCTATGCGTCCTGCTGTAGTAGGCAATAAGGGTGCAACACCTAAGGTAACCAAAGAGGAGCAATTAGCTTGCTTGACACTCTCGTCAGGTCCTACATCGGTAACGTTTAACAAGTCAACTGGTTTTGTTGATTATTTCGATGTCAATGGGCAACCCATGTTCGAAAAAGGTTATTCATTGCAACCCGACTTTTGGCGTGCCCCTACTGATAATGATTATGGTGCCAACATACAAAAGGCCTTACAAGCATGGCGCAGTCCACAAATGAAGCTAACCTCCTTTACCGAACAGGCACAAGGTGTATGTCGACAAGTTGTAGCCCAATATGATATGCCTGAAGTAGAGGCCAAGTTAACACTTACCTATACACTCAATTTGCAAGGGCAACTCATTGTAGAACAGCAATTAAAGGTGAACAAAGAGGCTAAAAATAAACCCGTACTACCACGATTTGGCATGTCATTGGTTATGCCTGAAGACTTTAGTACATTGCATTATTATGGTCGCGGTCCCATTGAAAATTATTGCGATCGTCACACATCCACCTTCTTAGGCATCTATAATCAAACTGTGGCAGAGCAATTTTCACCCTATATCCGTCCGCAAGAAACAGGCAATAAAACTGACATTCGATGGTGGAGTATAAGTAATGCTGATTCAAATGGATTAACATTTACAGCTCCTGAACCGCTTGAAATGACAGCACTTAATTATCTTACCTCCGATTTAGATGGAGGCCCTGCAAAGGAGGCAAAACAAATGCATGCGGGTGATTTAACGCCTCGACCTTTTACAGTAGTGCACATAGCGCAGCGACAAATGGGATTGGGGTGTATTGACTCATGGGGGGCATGGCCTTTGCAAAAGTATTTGATACCTTATGCTGATCATGCTTTCTCATTCATTATCACTCCCGTAGCGCGTTAATATAGGATTTGAGCAGGACTTGTTGACTCTATTGTAGCTTCTACAAGTCCTGTTCTGTTTGTTATGTAAAATATAGCACCAGTTTACACATTTCTAACTATTATGATGATTCAAAAAATATTAACTCTATGTGTTATGGGCATAATGAGTTGTAGCTTTACAACTAATGCTCAACCCACTCCGCGTAACCAACTCACTCCAACGCCTCCTATGGGCTGGATGACATGGAACTTGTTCAAAGGCAACATTAGCGAACAACTCATTCGTGAAACAGCAGACGCTATGGTAGAAGAAGGCTTTGCTGCTGTGGGTTATAAGTACATTTTTATTGACGACCTTTGGCAGGGGGGGCGCGATGCACAGAACAACATCATTCCCGATGCAAAGAAATTTCCATCGGGCATAAAAGCCTTGGCCGACTATGTACATGCTAAGGGCTTGAAGTTAGGCATTTATTCAGATGCTGCCCAACTCACTTGTGCAGGTGCAACAGCCAGCCTGGGTTTTGAGCAACAAGATGCTCGCACCTTTGCTTCATGGGGCATTGACTACTTAAAGTATGATTATTGCAATGCACCAGAGGATAGTGCTACAGCTCGCCATCGTTATGGCGTAATGGCGCGCGCCTTGCAACAGTCTGGTCGCGACATAGTGTTAGGCGTGTGTGAGTGGGGACAGCGTCAAGCTGAAGACTGGTGCGGACAGGTTGGAGGCCAACTATGGCGAACCAGCTACGATGTGCGTGACATGTGGAAGGATGTGGTAAAGCAAGGCGGAATGGGCATTCTTGACATAATCAACATAACAGCTCCCTTAGCAGCCAAGGTCAACACCACACAATGGCCCGACATGGATATGCTTGTGGTGGGCCTAAATGGTAAAGGTGGGCCTTCAAGTGACTTAGGAGGAAAAGGTTGCACCTCAACTGAATATCAAACGCAAATGAGCATGTGGTGCATGTTCTCTTCACCATTAGCTATGAGCAATGATTTGCGTAACTTGAGCGCTGATGATAAAAGAATTTTGTTGAATACTGAGGCCATTGCTATCAACCAGGATTCGCTGGGCAAGGTAGCTCAACGCAAGGTGATGACTGAAAGCCATCAAGTATTTATTCGTCCGCTATCCAACAATCGTTATGCGGTGGCGGTGCTCAACACCTCAGAGGATCCTTTAACCCTACGAGTTAATTTTGCTGATTTGGGCGCAACGGGTAAATTCCGCGTACGTGACATATGGAAACACAAGAACATCGCTACTCAAGCAACCCATTGGCGAGGTAAGGTTAATGCACATGAAACAATCGTGCTTGTACTAAGCTAACACCTACTTAACAGGTTAACAAGTTAACGGGTTAACAAGTTGACGGGTAAGTAAGCTATACATCGCTTATTATGTTAAAGTCAGATTGGTAATAAGTTATAAAAAAACTTAGCAAACTTACCTGTTAATCCATTAACCTGTCAACCCGTTAACTTGTTCCTTGTTAACCCGTCAACTTGTTCATTGCCCATATGTCGTTCCTTTTCGTAGTCAACAAGCTTTCTCGGGAAAAATATTCTGTATATCGAAAAAAAGTGCTTTCAATAAGCAAATGAATTTGACCACCTGCTTAAATAAAAAGAATGATGAATTTAAAGTCAATTAGTAGCAAACTAAAGGGTAATCCTACGATGATAGATGGAACGGTGTATTCGATGCTCATCATCTGTAGTATCTCGCACTTTCTAAATGATATGATTCAGTCAATCATTCCCTCCATCTATCCCATAGTAAAGGCTGAATTTGGCTTTTCGTTTGCACAGATTGGCATCATTACATTGATGTTTCAAATGACATCCTCCATTTTGCAACCCTTCACAGGACTGTATGCCGACAAGCATCCACGTCCTTATGCCCTTTCGGTGGGCATGTGCTTTACCTTGGTAGGGTTGTTATTGTTAGCTTTTGCTGAAAATTATTTCTTCATACTGTTGGCGGTAAGTATCGTAGGATTAGGTTCTTCAGTCTTTCATCCTACAGCATCTCGAGTAGCACAATTGGCATCGGGAGGCAAAAAGAGCTTGGCACAATCCATCTTTCAAGTGGGTGGCAATGGTGGTTCGGCTGTAGGGCCTTTGCTGGCTGCTCTTATCATTTTACCATTTGGTCAACATGCCATCTCATGGTTCGCATTGGCGGCATTGCTGGCAGCCATCATTATGGTAAGATTGGGCACTTGGTACAAGGCAAGACTTACTTATGTGGTGAAGCATCCTCAGCAACAACCACTTCTTAATCATCATATTTCAAAGCGAGCCAAGTATGGGGCTTTACTCATACTCATACTGTTGGTGTTCTCAAAATATTTCTATACAGCTTGCATTACCAGTTACTTCACATTCTTTCTGATAGACAAATTCGGAATATCTGTTCAAACCTCACAAATATGTTTGTTTGTTTTCTTGGCAGCTTTTGCCATCGGAACTGTTGCCGGAGGTATGTTAGGTGATAAGTTTGGTCGTAAATATGTTATATGGTTTTCTATTTTGGGAACCGCTCCATTTGCGCTTGCCATGCCCTATGTTAATTTCGCTTGGACAATTGTTTGTACATTCCTTTCAGGTCTTATTATAGCTTCAGCTTTTTCATCTATTGTGGTCTATGCCACCGATTTGATGCCAGACAAGGTGGGGTTGATAGCAGGCATCTTCTTCGGACTGATGTTTGGATTGGGAGGTCTTGGTTCCGCCTTCTTTGGCTGGCTTGCCGACAAAACCAGCATTGAATTTATTTTTCAAGTAAGTGCTTTTTTGCCTCTATTGGGCATCATTGCGGGTTTCTTACCTAATACACAAAAGGTATAAAACAATGAAAAATAGGGGTGAAACAAAACTAATGTGAATCGCTGCTTACTACATAATGAAACGTGTGATACATATTCAATATTTCCCATCTCCTTGTGGAGACATTGTTATGGCATCAATTGACGATGAATTGTGCCTTTGTGATTGGAACGATTGGCCATGTGCCGAACGCAACAAAAAACGACTTTTACGCTATTTGAAAGCCGATTTTACGGAGGAAACATCTGAAGTGTTAGAAAATGCCAAGATGCAACTTAAAGAATATTTTGTAGGAGTTCGCAAAACATTTGATGTAAAAATTCACCCTGTTGGCACGGAGTTTCAGCATCAAGTATGGAAGGCATTGTGCGAAATTCCATATGGTGAGACGAGAACCTACAAAGATATAGCTCAAAGAGTAAATAACATAAAAGGAGTTAGAGCTGTGGCTCAAGCTATAGGCGCCAATGGTATTTGCATTATTATTCCGTGTCATCGTGTTATAGGCAGCAACCAATCTTTAACAGGCTTTGCTGGTGGCTTGGATGCCAAAAAGGTTTTGCTCAAAATAGAGTCATAGAAAAGTTGAACAGGCCTAAATTCTTTTACGAGTTGTATGCCATGCCAGTTTAATTACAATGTAATAAGTAGGTATTCAAAACTATTTAATCGATAGCTTGTACTATACTCAAGTGCATTGAGTATGCTCAAGTGCATTGAGTATGCTCAAGTGCATTGAGTATGCTCAAGTGCCATTGAGTACTATGCTCAAGTGCCATTGAGTACTATGCTCAA
>URDV01000052.1 GCA_900546605.1 uncultured Prevotella sp. | reverse complement strand
AAGGCGAATGCAATAAGTTCAAGCGAGCTTGACTTATTGCTGAGCCGCAGCCTTTCTTGTGCAAAAGTAGTCAAAAAAAATAGAAGCAGGTAATCACTTCGATGCTGACTACCTGCTTATTACAAAATTCTATTTACGTTCAATGGCCCACCAAGCATAAATAATGTATGCTAACACAAATGGTATGAACAAACTAACCACCGACATTACGCTTAGTGTAAATTCGCTTGAACAACTATTAGCTAAACACAATGAAGACTGTGTGCTTGTGACCGACGGATAGTAAGCCGTGTTGTTAAGCCCAGTAATAAGTAGCAAACCTAACACAGCCAACACCGTGCCGGAGCCTGTGAGCCAAATAGCATTTTTGTCCTTAGGACACGCTATGCCCATAATAATGCCAGCCAACACCAGAACTACGCCTATTAGGAACAAAATAGTTACCCAAGGCAATGCCATGAAATTGTGCAAATATTTATGTGACTCAACTACAAACATGTGCTGTTGAGGTTGATAAGTTAAGCCATCAAGTGTGAGCACATATATAACAAAGGCTACAAAAAATAGCAAAAACGGAATGGCATCAATCAACACACGATGACGCAAACGAACACTAATGTCAACATTGTCAGTGCGGTTCAGCAAATACAAGCCTCCCAACACACGCGACAAAAAGAGTACGGCCAAGCCTAACACCCAATTCCAAGGTTGTGCTAAAGCTTCAAGTCCATGCCAAGCACTATCCCACTGACTTATAACAGGTGAAGCGCCTAAACTATCGGCTAAAGCATTATGATTGACACTAAAGGGTGACCCCGTAAAAAATGTTGCCACGGCTGCTCCTAACACAAACGGGCCTACAAGACCATTCAACACTAAGAATACACGATAAGCCGTTGCACCTAATAAATTGTGAGGCTTGCCTTGATATTCATAGGCTACGGCTTGCAACACAAAACTCACAAGTAATAACATCCACACCCAATAAGCGCCCCCAAAACTGGTGCTATAGAACAGTGGAAAGGATGCAAAGAAAGCTCCACCAAAGGTTACGAGTGTGGTGAATGTAAGTTCCCACTTACGTCCAGTTATTTGAATGATGTGACTGCGTTCAGCCTCATTGCGTCCGATGCAGAATAGCAACGAATTAGCTCCTTGCACAAACATCAAGAGCACTAATAATGCTCCTAACAACGACACTAACAGCCACCAATATTGTTGTAGAAAAGTGTATGTAATCATGGTTGTATATTATTATTTGAAGGGGATATTTTTATTATGAAACCATTGCGTTGTTAGCATTGCACTACATCATCTTGATGACTGCTGATGGCTTTACACATAATGCGCACTTCAGCAGCAAGCAATAAGGTGAATAAAATGACAAAGAGTGCAAAAGTGAGCATCACATTGGCCGTGGGCAACTGCGACACGGCAACACCTACGGGTAACAAATCCTGTATGGCCCAAGGTTGGCGTCCTACCTCAGCTACTACCCAGCCAGCTTGTCCTGCCACATAAACCATGGGTACAGCCCACACTCCTGCCCATAATAACCATCGGTGTTGTGGCAAGGTGCCTCGTTTTGCCATCCAAGCAGTAATGAGTAAAAGGACAAAGAGCAATGAACCTAAACCCACCATTAAGCGAAAAGCCCAATATACTAAGGTGACAGGTGGCACAAGTTCGCTCTTGTGCTGCAAATAGCCATACCCCATATAGGCTTGATGCTGCTGTAAAGTATCAAGTGCTTGCTGTGCTAATGAAGCATTGACTGCGCGCTGTGCGCGATAAGTAGCAAAAGCCTGAATGGCTTTATGCCCACGCGCAATTTTTTCGTCGGCCGAAGGTTGACGCACACCATCGGGGGTAACATAACCATTTAATAAATCGTTAATGCCAGGCACGAAGCCGTTGTACTGATGTGTGGCAAGCATTGATAGCATGCCAGGAACCTCAATTCCTGGCACTATGCTGAATGGAGCCTTGGTACCACCTTGCTGCAAGCCTTCAGCTGCAGCCAATTTCATGGGTTGCTCACGTGCCATTGTCACACCACTTTGGTCGCCTGTGCCCAACACTACAAGTGTAGCTATAACCCCTGTTACACCAGCAACCTTGATAGAGCGTAGTGCCAACTGGCTATTGCGCTGTTTAAGTAAGAACCAGCAACTCACACCTATCACAAATATGGCTCCAGTCATCCACCCACTCGACACGGTGTGTAAGAACTTTACTACTGCTGTAGGCGAAAGTGCTACTGCTGCAAAGTCAACCATCTCGTTGCGTACGGTGTCTGGATTAAAAGACATGCCTACGGGGTGCTGCATCCATGCATTGGCCACTAATATCCACCAAGCAGAAATAGTTGCTCCCAGACCTGTGAGCCAAGTGGAAGCTAAATGAAAGCCACGACTCACTTTGTTCCAACCAAAAAACATCACAGCAATAAAAGTGGCCTCCATAAAAAATGCCACTATGCCCTCAATGGCCAATGGAGCACCAAAGATGTCGCCCACGAACCATGAATAGTTGCTCCAATTAGTACCAAATTCAAACTCAAGTATCAGTCCTGTAGCCACACCTATGGCAAAGTTGATGCCAAAGAGTTTCATCCAGAACTGTGCGATGCGTTTCCACGCCTCGTCCTTTTTTACATAATAAATCGTTTCCATTATGCCCATAATCAGAGCCAGCCCTAATGTTAGCGGAACAAAGAGCCAATGATAACAAGCCGTTAGGGCAAACTGTGCACGCGACCAATCAATGGTGGCGGCATCAAGCGCAGTTAACATGGTAATCATGATAGTGAAAGATGAAAGGATTGAAAATTAGATAAATAGTAGTTTACACCTAAACTGCAGAAATGTAACGACCATTTTCGCATACTCAAAAAAAGCCGCAACCTCTGCACATGCCTCAATTATTGATGTACTTGCTGCATGCGCTGCCCCACTTGTTCACTCTTTTGCTTATCGTCAAGTCCGTGTAAGGCGGGGGTGAAGAAGAAAATGCGCAACACCACAAATATAACAAATAGTTTAAGCAAGATGATCACCCACAACGTTCGTCCCCAAGTCATCTGCCTAAAGCCTTCATAATAGAAGTGTGCCACACGCATGCAATAGTTAAGGAAATGTTTCATGCAGCAAAAATAGTACATTAGTGTAATGAGTACAAATAGAAACTGAATTTATTTTACAAAAGGTGCTGCATAACATTATTACAGGTGCTGCGGAATTAGTAAACAAGCTGATAAGCCAACGGGTTAATAGGTTAGTCTGTCAAGTTTGTTAGTTTCTCACCATTTAGACTTTAAGTGGGTGTATAGCATGCCTACTTGCTAACCCGTTAACCCAAAATTCGTCCAACGGCTTATTGCGTATGTCAATGCCCCAAAAGTGCTCACTTACACCATCAGAAGCTTAGCTAAGAAGGTTAAGGGTTCTTTTATGTAACAGAATGCCCTTTCAGCCAAAATTTTTCGTTAATTTTGCCCATTATCAATGACCCTCTTAAACTAGCATGACAATACGTAAGTTTTTATTCCTTATACTCGGCACACTGACACTATCTGTGGCACAAGCCCAAAACATGGCGTATGAGCAATACATACGGCAATACGCTGGTATGGCAGTTGACCAAATGCACCGCTACGGCATACCAGCCAGCATCACTTTGGCTCAAGGATTGCTTGAGAGTGCAGCAGGCACCAGTCGACTGGCCAAAGAGGCCAACAACCACTTTGGCATAAAAGTAAGCGGTTACTGGACAGGGCCTTACATAATTAAGTCAGACGACCATCCTAATGACAAATTTCGTGTTTACCCATCGGTGGCCGATAGCTATGAAGACCACTCCAAGTTTCTGCGCAACGGGCGTCGCTATGCCTTTTTGTTTGACTTAGATGCCAACGATTACAGAGGTTGGGCACATGGTCTTAAAAAAGCAGGGTATGCCACAAGCCCTACATACGCTCAATCGCTCATTAACATGATTAACAAGTATAACCTCAACAATTATGACTTGTCAAGACATGAAAGCCGCGAACTAAAACACGAGCGTAAAGAGGAACAAAAGATGCAGCGTAAAATGCGCGACAAAACCATTCACCGCTGCAATGGGCAATACTATGTTATTGCTGCCGAAGGCGACACTTATGCACGTTTGGCCAACATGCTAAAAATGAAAGAATCAAAGCTACGCGAATATAATGATGTAGATGCCACCTTTGCCTTAAAAAGTGGCCAAGTGGTTTACTTAGGCAAAAAGCGCAAAAGGGCTGATAGTAGCCTAAAGTATCGTTACCACATTATGCAAGAGGGCGAAAGCCTTTACTCTATAGCACAAAAGTATGGTATCCGCTTAAAGTCGCTCTGCAAAATGAACCCTATTAGGCGTAGCTATCGCTTTAAAGTGGGCGATGAAATAAAAATTAAATAAAAACATTACACTGAATCGCGACCCAACACAATGACAGCATTCTCATTCGAAATATTGCCTCCCTTGCGTGGCAAAGGCATGGAGAGCATTTATCGTACCATAGACTCACTCATGGCTTATGCTCCTACTAGCATTAACATTACCACACATCGCTCTGAAACTATTTATAGTGAAACGAGTGGTGGCATGTTTCAAAAGTTAAAGGTATGCAATCGTCCTGGCACGGTGGCCATTGCAGCTGCAGTAAAAGAACGATATGGCGTGCGCACCATACCTCACATCATTTGTAGTGGATTTACCGCAGCCGAAATCGAAAGTGAACTGATTGACCTTTCTTATCTTGGCATTACCGACTTGCTGTTGCTACGTGGCGACCGCGCTAAAGAGGATAATCGCTTTATTCCCACTCCAGGCGGACATAGCCATGCCATTGAACTTTGCCACCAAGTGAACGACTTTAACCAAGGAAAGCTCCTGGGTGGACTTAACACGGTGGCTCCCACTACCCCCTTTAAATATGGAGTAGCAGGCTACCCCGAAAAGCATGACGAAGCCATGAACTTGGAAATTGACATAGAACACCTTAAAGCTAAAGTGGCTGCAGGTGCCGACCACATTGTTACACAGATGTTCTTTGACAACAGCAAGTATTTTGCATTTGTTGACCGCCTACGCCAAGAGGGTATTAATGTGCCTGTCATTCCTGGGCTAAAGCCCCTTACCACATTGAATCATTGCACCATGTTGCCACGCACCTTCCACATTGACTTTCCACAAGAGTTGGCCAAAGAATTTGTAAAATGCAAAAATAATGATGATGTGAAGGCACTTGGCATTGAATGGGGCATACAGCAGGTGCGCGAACTTAAAGAGGCTCAAGTGCCAGTAGTTCACTTTTACACCATGAATGCGGCTTACTCAACTGAGGCCATTGTTAAACAGACATTCTAAACACACACGTGCAACTTTATGGTTGAAACGAACTTTGAATACTTCAGCAACTTGCTTTCAGAGCGCATACTCATTCTTGATGGTGCTATGGGTACCATGATTCAAAAATATGGTTTGAGTGAGGATGACTTTCGTGGTGAGTTGTTTAAAAATTGGCCCGTTAAGATTAAGGGAAATAACGATGTCATTGCACTGACACAGCCCGAAGTGTTGCGACAAATTCAGCGTCAGTACTTAGAGGCGGGTGCCGACATCATAACTGCTAACACATTTAGCGCACAGCGCATTTCGCAAGCAGACTATAACTGCGAGGACTATGTGGTGCAAATGAATCGTGCCTCAGCTCGCATTGCGCGTCAAGAGGCTGAGCGCATGACGCAACTTACTCCGCAAAAGCCACGTTTTGTGGCAGCATCAATAGGCCCTACGAACCGCACACTCTCCATGTCGCCCGATGTAGAGAATCCTGCTTATCGTGCTCTTACCTTTGATCAGTTGTGCGAGGCTTATGAAGAGCAAATGATGGTGTTGAGCGAAGAGAAAGTTGATTTGTTCTTATTCGAAACCATTTTTGACACGCTCAACACCAAGGCTGCCCTAATGGCTGCTCGTCATGTTAAGCAACGCACAGGACGTCGCACACCTATTATGCTCAGCGTAACCATTGCTGACGCTTCAGGACGTACGCTATCGGGGCAAACATTAGATGCCTTTTTAGCCTCAGTGCAACATGACGAGGACATTTTGAGTGTGGGGCTGAACTGCTCTTTTGGAGCTGAAGATATGCGTCCCTACTTGCGCGTGTTGGCTGACAAAGCACCTTACTACATCAGTGCACACCCTAACGCTGGTTTGCCCGACGAAGAGGGTAATTACAATGAAACACCCGACATGATGGCACGTGCTATTGAGCATTTTATTGACGATGGCTGTGTAAACATTGTGGGCGGTTGTTGCGGTTCTACCCCTGAACATATCAATGCTATCTACCAAATGGCACAGGGCAGAGTGGGACGCGTACGTCCCACACAAGGCAAAGTAGATTGGTTAGCTGGACTTGAAAGTTTTAGTCCTACTGAAGGTATGTTTATGAACGTGGGTGAACGTTGTAATGTGGCAGGTAGCCGCAAGTTTTTGCGCCTTATCAACGAAAAGCAATATGACGAAGCCTTGGGCATAGCTCGCAAACAAGTGCGTGACGGAGCGAGCTTGATTGATGTCAACATGGACGATGGCTTGCTTGATGCGGCTCATGAAATGACTCACTTTCTGAACCTCATGGCAAGCGACCCTGAAGTGGCACGCATACCTTGGATGATTGACTCTTCGCGCTTTGACGTGATTGAAGCAGCACTAAAGTGTGTACAAGGTAAGTGCGTGGTGAATTCCATTTCGCTTAAAGAGGGTGAAGAAAAATTCTTAGCCCACGCTCGCACCATTCGCCATTATGGTGCTGCTATGGTAGTAATGGCCTTTGACGAACAAGGACAAGCCACTACTTATGAACGAAAAATTGAAATATGCAATCGCGCCTATCAACTATTGACACAACAAGCTGGAGTTGACCCTCACGACATCATATTTGACCCCAATGTGCTCACCGTAGCTACGGGCATGAAGGAGCATGATGCATATGGCCTTGACTTTATTCGTGCTACTGCATGGATAAAGCAAAACTTACCCCATGCACATGTAAGCGGTGGTGTGAGTAACTTGTCATTTGCCTTTCGCGGAAATAACTACTTACGTGAAGCCATGCACGCAGTATTTCTTTACCACGGCATGCACGAGGGCATGGACATGGGCATTGTCAACCCCGCATCAAAAGTTATGTATGGCGACATACCGACCGACTTGCTTGAGCTCATTGAGGATGTAATTCTTTATAGACGCGAGGATGCTGCCGAACGACTTATTGATAAAGCACAGGAGTTGCTGCAACAAAAGGATCAACTCAAGATGGCAGATGCTCCTAAAATTGATCGCACAACCATTCCACTTGTTGACCGATTGAAGGAGGCCTTGCGCATGGGCGATGATGAGTTCTTGGAGTCTGACCTTGAAGAGGCTCTTCAGCAATATGAAGCACCAGGCGATATCATTGAAGGTCCACTGATGCAAGGTATGCAGCAAGTAGGCGACTTGTTTGGCGAGGGCAAAATGTTTTTGCCACAAGTGGTAAAGTCTGCTCGCACTATGAAAAAGGCTGTTGCCCTGTTGCAACCTTACCTTGAACGTGCTAAAAATGCTTCAACTAAGAGCAACGGACGCTACTTAGTGGCTACGGTTAAAGGCGATGTGCATGACATAGGCAAGAACATCGTGACCGTGGTGTTAGGATGCAACAATTTTGAAGTGATAGACCTCGGTGTGATGGTTCCTGCTGAACAAATAGTGCAAAAAGCCATTGAGAGCAAGGTTGACTTTATAGCCTTGAGCGGACTGATTACGCCCTCGCTTGATGAGATGTGTAACACGGCACGCGCACTAACCGAGGCTGGAGTAACTGTACCCTTGTTGGTGGGGGGAGCTACTACTTCGCCTTTGCACACGGCACTTAAAATAGCTCCTTTATATAAAGGTCCTGTTTTTCACGTTAAAGATGCCTCAATCAATGCTGTTTTGTCAATGCAACTTATGGGGCCTGAACGTGAACGCATTATTGCCGAAAACGAGCAGCAACAAGCAGAACTCGTTAAAAAACACGAAGTACAAAAACGGGCAAAGGAATTACTACAACAAGCCAGTACCACGCCTAAGAGTCAAGTAACTATGAATGGTTGCCCATGTGGCTGTGACGACCCTAAGCACATTTTACGCAGATTATTCATTGACTGGGACAAGGAGGCTCTCCCCCACCCCACCTTCATAGGCTATCATGACATTCCACACATTGACATAGCTGAAGTACGTCACTTCATTAACTGGACTTACTTTTATAACCTATGGCGTGTGCACAAGGGGTCGGCCGAAGCTGACAATGTGCGCCATGAAGCAGAATTGCTGCTAAATGAATTAGAGCATCACCACTTTATGCGTGCCCAAGTGGGCTTTTATCCTGCCTATGGCACAGCAAATAGCATTGTGTTGCCTGGTGCTGTGGGCGGCAAGGACTTAGAACTACCCACTCCACGCCAAAAGCATCCCGCCAATGCCGGCGCTGCCTGTTTGTCGTTGTGCGACTATGTTGCTCCACGGCCTTATGAGGACTATGTGGGTGTGTTTGCCATTACTGTTTCGCCATCACTCATTGAGGAGTTAGAAGCCGTTAAGCAAACCAATGATGACTATCGTGCCATCTTGCTACAGTCTGTATGCGACCGCTTGGCTGAAGCCACAAGCGAATGGTTACATCGTGAGGTACGCATGCGTTTATGGGGATATGCTCCTAACGAGCACTTGTCAATGGCAAAGTTGTCAAAGGCGGCTTATCAAGGCATACGCCCTGCCATAGGTTACCCTTCGTTGCCTGACCAGCAACTCATCTTCCCCGTCAGCCGTTTGCTTAACTTTAAAGCATTAGGCATCACGCTCACCGAGAATGGGGCCATGTATCCACAAAGCAGCACTTGCGGCCTTTACTTAAGCAGTCCGCATGCCACATACTTCATGGTTAGCAAGTCTTGATGCTTGTGTTATGAAAGATACAACAGCAGGTAGTTCTGCCACTACTCGGTGGCTACTGCCTGCTTTATTGTTCTATTAAGTAGGTATTCAAAATTTTAGACTTTACAATCTACTAGTAAGTAGGTATTCAAAATTAGTTGATACAATCATGTTCAAAAATAGCCAATATGCTTTGGCATATCAACTCATTCTGAACATGATTATATCAACTAATTTTGAATACCTACTTAGTAATGTTCCTGTCACATATTATTATGTTTTGAGCGATTTTTTGTAGGCTGATGGTGTCTGTCCCATCTTAGTAACAAAATAACGGCGGAAACTGCTAATGGAGTTGAAACCCGACTGAGTGGCCACCTCTTGTAGTGTAAGGTCGGTGGAGGTGAGCAGACTGATGGAATGTTTCACGCGCCAATCGTTTACATACTCATAAAAGGTGGTATGTAGCTGCTGATTGATGTAGTTGGATACATAAGTGCGATTTGTGCCCAGTTCCCGCGCCAAATCGTTGATATTGAGCGAGGGATTTAGATAAATTTTCTTGTCGCTGAACATTGTTTCAAACACCTCGTCAAAATGGTAATGTGTTGAACAAGCAGGTGTGGCGGATGTGCCTAAGTCTTCGGAGTTTTCTTCTATGGTTGACACTACATTGGTCAACGATGTTGCTTGTAAAACCTCAAGCATTTCTTCCTGCCTATAGATAAAGTAACATAACAAGCCCAATATGATAGAACACATCACATTATAAGCTGCAGCCACGTGTAATGATGCAGACTTGGTTGCTACGAGCCACACAATAGCCAGAGCCACGTAGAAAAGCAAAAACAAGCGCATCCAGCGAAGTGATAGGTTATCGTCTGACGAGAAGTTAGCAACAAGCTGTTTGTTGACTTCTCTGACCGCAAACACACCATAAATTATGATAAGAATTGAATGGATAACAGCTACTAATAGTATACCATTATAGACGAAGGATGACGGACAGATAGCATAGGTCAACAGAGCTGCTACGTAAGGTGCAGTATTGATTAAAGCAGGTAACCACCGCATACTACGTGAATGTGTGAGACGATAAAGGAGCATTAAGGCCAATGGCACCACTGTTGTTTGCAACATGTCGGTCATGGGCACCATGTTCTCACCTATGAAGTTATGTATGAAGAACAAGAAAAACTCCAAAAGGCTGATGCCAAGCAAATAGAGCATGAAGTAAAAAGCCGACCGTTGCAGCGCATGGTGGCGTCCTTTGATGTAGAGGGCAAACGTTCCGAGTATTTGGAACATAAGAAATAATCCGCATGAAAAGTCGCGAATTCTTGAAGGTATATCTAAATTCATGTAATGTCTTTCTATGAGTATAGGTTAGATGTCCTCAAATGTACAAAAACATTTGGTAAAAAATGTTTGTTTTTAGGAAAACTTTTTCAGTTCTACTAATTTTTAATACCTACTTAGAGCCTTGCTCTATCTTTTGTTGTATTATTCGCTACACTTTTTCTCCTTATAACCCAACGCATATACGTAAATTGTGCATAGAATAGGTTATCCTATGTCATATCACAGAACTTTTCTCCTTGCAAAAACACCCTCTTGCTATCAAATATCGGTGTTTGTGATGTGTCAATGCGTAAAAAAGAAGCGTCAACGAGTATGAAACGCTTCATAGTAGTGCTACACTCCTTTTAAGATTACACTTGATGTCCTATTTTTGCAAATGATAATATTTTTTTAGCAACCTACATAATATTGTTTTTATGAAGTGGAGATCTATCTTTTCGTTTATGGTTTGTGCTGCTCTACCACCATGGGGCATACAAACGGCAGAAGCTCAAACAGCTCCCATATTTGAGCATGTGTTTGATGGACTTTTCAACTATCCCACCTTCTTTTACGATGTGAATGGCGATGGTAAACAGGAATACTTTTTGGTACACCATAACTCAGACAAATCACCTCAATGGTGTTCGCTCTCAGGAGAAATGGTGATGGCTATGCCCAATGATGTGGGCGTGTCCCCATTTAATTGGAGCATGCTTCAGCTAAATGCTGAACCATGGCCAGCCTTTACAAGCTTTCAGCACAATAGCTATGATCATTTTGGCGACTTAGCTATATTCCGCAATGAAAGTACATATAAAAAGTGTTTGAGAGAAGAATGAGGAAAGTTTACTGGTTATCAGTTACTTTCCTCATTTTGGTTAAAAGTGGCGAGGACAGACGAAGA
>URDV01000051.1 GCA_900546605.1 uncultured Prevotella sp. | reverse complement strand
TCGCCTATCATAGGCAAGTGCTTTCACTTTAATAATATTCATGAGAAAAAAAGCAATAAAAATACTTTGGGGATCATACCTTGCCCTAATTGCCATAGGCCTGTTATTTATATTCTGCGTTGAACGTGGATGGATAGGCTACATGCCTCCTATTGACGAATTGCAAAGCCCCATCAGTAAATATGCCTCACAAGTTATTAGCGCCGATGGACGATTAATGGGTACATGGTCACGTAACGAGAACCGTGTTTTCGTAGGGTATGACAACATATCACCTTACATGTTTGATGCACTTGTTTCAACTGAAGATGAGCGCTTTTACGAACATTCAGGCATTGATGTGCGTGCCGTTGCACGTGCCGTTATTAAACGAGGCGTATTGGGTCGCAAAGAGGCTGGTGGTGGTAGCACCATTACACAGCAATTAGCCAAACAGCTTTACTCTTCATCGGCTGAGTCAACTATGCAACGACTCATGCAAAAGCCTGTAGAATGGGTTATCGCAGTTGAACTTGAACGTCACTACACAAAAGAGGAAATTCTAACACTTTACCTCAACTACTTTGACTTTTTACACAATGCCGTTGGTATAAAAACAGCAGCTAACGTATATTTTGGCAAATCACCCAAAGACCTTACATTAACCGAATGCGCCACCTTAGTAGGTATGTGCAAAAATCCATCTTACTTCAATCCCGTTCGTGACCCCGAGCGTTGTCGCGAGCGTCGTAATGTGGTGATGCAACAAATGGTGAAAGCTGGCAAACTCTCTGAAACTGAATATGCCACATTAAGCGAAGAACCATTAAAGCTTAACTTTCATCGCGTTGATCATAAAGAAGGTATGGGTGCCTATGTGCGCGAATACTTGCGTCGCATCATGATGGCCGATAAACCCGACCCTGCGAATTATCATGATTGGCAACGTCAACAATTCTACGAGGACTCATTAATGTGGGCCAACGACCCCTTATATGGTTGGTGTAAAAAGAATCAAAAACGTGATGGTAGTAATTATGACATCTACACCGATGGATTAAAAGTGTACACCACCATTGATTCACGTATGCAGCAATACGCTGAGCAAGCTGTATACGCACAAGTAGGTAAAAACCTACAGCCAAAGTTTGAAGCGGAGCGACGTTCTTCGCCTAACTTCCCTTATAGTGCCGACTTATCGCGAAGCAACGTAAAGCGACGTATAAAACGAGCCATTCATCAATCTGACCGCTATAGAATGATGAAGGCATCTGGAGCTACTGAAGAGGAAATAGACAAAGCTTTTCACACCAAAGTGCCCATGACGGTGTTTACCTATCGTGGTGAAGTGGACATGACCATGACACCTATTGACTCTATTCTATACTACAAAAAGTTCTTACGCTCATCATTGGTGTCAATTGACCCCATGACAGGACAAATCAAAGCCTATGTAGGTGGCCCTGACTTTTCACATTTCCAATACGATATGGCCATGGTCGGACGTAGACAAATTGGTTCAACCATGAAACCTTTTGTTTATGCCATGGGACTACAAGGAGGCATGACTCCCAACTCCACCATTTTAAATGTGCAACGTAGCTACGGAGGATGGTGTCCACGCAATAGTAGTCGTGCTTCATATGGCGCACACGTCACACTCAAATGGGGTTTAAGTCGTTCAAACAACTGGGTAACAGCAGGTTTGATGTACCAAATAGACCCCACAGGGCAAGGTCTTGTTCGAGACTTACATGCCTTAGGAGTTGCTAATGACAACATGCAGCCTTCACTACCCTTGTGCTTAGGTACTTGCGACATAACCGCAGCAGAATTGGCCTCTGCCTACACCGCCTTTGTTGAAAAAGGCATTCGACGCGCACCTCTACTTGTCACTCGCATTGAAGACAGCGAGGGTAACATAGTAGCAGAATTTTCACCTCGTACGAATGAAGTTTATAGTGAAGAGACGGCCTATAACATGATTGACATGATGAAAGCCGTAATAGACCAAGGCACAGGCCGACGTTTACGCTCTGCCTATGACATGAAAGGTCCTATAGCAGGAAAAACAGGTACAACCAACAATAACTCTGACGGATGGTTTGTGGGATGCGTTCCACAATTAATCACAGCCGTTTGGGTGGGTGGTGATGAGCGCGACATTCACTTCAACTCAATGGCTTTAGGGCAAGGTTCTGCCTCAGCACTTCCCGTATGGGCTTTATACATGCGCCGCGTTTATGCTGACAAAACATTAGGCTACGACCCCGATCGCGATTTTGACAAACCAGCTTCAATGGCAACTCCCACACAACATCACTCGGGCACACACCATGGCGGACAAAGTAATGACAACGAGAGTGATAACGAAACTTCTGCCACAGAGCCATCAGAACCAGCAACCAAAGTCAAAAGTAAACCCGTAGGCGAAAAATATTTTGAATAACAAGCTTGAGCTAATAAAGAATGCTTGCACATCAGCACATAGCCCATGCCACATTCTGAATAGCCCATTCTTTAAACATACAAATAGAAAGTTATGAAATTTATGGCAATCATCCCAGCACGTTATGCTTCAACACGTTTCCCAGCCAAACCTTTGGCCGTGTTGGGAGGAAAAACAATCATACAACGCGTGTACGAACGTGTTGCACAAGTGTTCCCACTATTGTGTGTAGCAACTGATGACGAACGCATCTTTAATGAAGTTGAACGCTTTGGCGGAAAAGCCATTATGACCTCAACATCTCACCGGAGTGGTACGGATCGCTGTTACGAAGCATTCTGCAAAATGGGCGCTGATGCTGATGTCGTAGTAAACGTGCAAGGTGACGAGCCTTTTATAGCCCCTTCACAATTACACACTATTATGGACTGCTTTAATGATGCAAATACCGAAATAGCAACACTTGTAAAGCCTTTTACGCATGACACTCCCATTGAGCAAATTGAAAATCCTAATAGTCCTAAAGTTGTTGTAAGCAATGATGGCTATGCACTCTACTTTTCACGTAGTGTTATTCCTTACCTACGAGGCATTGACCGCGCAGACTGGCCCCAACACCACACATACCTTAAGCATATTGGACTATATGCCTACCGAGCAGAGGCTCTCAAACGAATTACGGCCATGCCACAAGGCAATTTGGAACAGTGCGAGTCATTAGAGCAACTACGCTGGCTACAAGCTGGTTTACGAATTAAAGTAGGTACTACTGATGTTGAAACCATTGGCATTGACACGCCACAAGACTTACTACGTGCAGAAGACTTTTTGAAACATCAAAAATAAACTAAGAGGAATTTTATCATGCAAAGATTATATTTAATGGCCTTGATGACTTTGTTGTCGCTCACCACCATTTCAGCACAAAAGATTGTAGTCGGATCTGTCACCTTAAAAGATGGTGGCATCTACACTGGCGAATTAATGGGTGGCAAACCAGGTGGTAAAGGTCGTGTTCAATATAATAACGGCGACACCTACGAAGGCTCATTTGTAAAAGGCATGCGCCAAGGCGAAGGCACATTTACCGAGGCTGATGGTTCACGCTATGAAGGCAACTGGACCAAAAACGAGCGTAATGGCAAAGGCACCTACTATGCTGTTAACAACAACCGCTATGTAGGCACTTGGTATCGCAACCACAAAGAGGGTATTGGTAAAATGTATTATTACAATGGCGATGTGTACGATGGTCAATGGAAAGACGATGTACGCAATGGCAAAGGCACATATACCTATAAAAGTGGCGCATACTACAAGGGTGATTGGCTCAACGACCAAAAAGATGGAAAAGGCATATTCGACTGGAACGATGGTTCAAAATATGAAGGAGGATGGGCTAAGAACCAACGCAACGGACGTGGCACCTACATCTATGCTGATGGTGATTACTATAATGGCGAATGGAAAGACGATATGCAAGACGGACGTGGCATATACAAATTCCGCAATGGTGACGTTTACGAAGGACAATACCAAATGGGTGAACGTACGGGTGAAGGAACCTTTCGCTTTGCCAATGGCGATACCTACGTAGGCACCTTTCTTAATGGTGAACAAAATGGCCAAGGCACTTTTCAATGGAAAGGAGTTGCTACCTATACGGGACAATGGAAGAGCAACATGATGCATGGTCATGGCGTTTATAAATGGAAAAATGGTGATGAGTACAATGGTGAGTGGAAAGAAAACCACATGGATGGAGAGGGAACACTACGATATGCCAACGGAGGCCGCTTTAAGGGGCTGTTTCGCGAGGGCAAACGTGATGGTCGCTCCGTTGAAATACGTGCCGATGGCACACGCATTGATTGTACCTACCGCGAAGGGTTAAAACACGGTAAATATAAAGAATATGACGCAAACGGCAACGTAACCAAGCAGGGCGAATACTCTAACGGACGCGTTGTTCAATAAGCTATAATTCAAAACGAGATATCATGAAAACCCGAAAATCAACAACAAAGGGCACATTACAGCGCACCACGCGCACTCGCCAACTTAAAATCGTGAAGAACGATGAGTGGCTTCGCCCATACGAAGCTGCTATTCAAGGGCGTCACAGCCACGTGAATGACAAAATTGAAGAATTAACTGGTGGCAAAGGAACACTCAGCGACTTTGCTGACGGACATCTTTACTTTGGGCTGCATCGCACTCCACGCCAATGGGTGCTACGTGAATGGGCGCCCAATGCTACTCATATATACCTAATTGGTACCTTTAATGATTGGAAGGAGTCAGACGACTTTGCATTCCAACGCATTGACGACAATGGCACTTGGGAGTTGAAGCTCTCTAGCAAAGCATTACATCACCTTGACCTTTACAAACTGTCTATACATTGGGAAGGCGGACAAGGCGAACGTGTGCCTGCATGGGCACAACGTGTAGTGCAAGACGAAGAAACTAAAATATTTAGTGCACAAGTATGGCACCCCACCCATCCCTACGAGTGGAAAAAGCAAAACTTCAAACCCAAACGTGGCCCCTTATTTATATATGAGTGTCACATTGGTATGTCGCAAGATGCCGAAAAGGTGGGTACCTACAATGAATTTCGGTTGAATGTGCTACCACGCATCATTGCCGATGGCTATAATTGTATTCAAATAATGGCCATAGCCGAACATCCTTACTATGGCAGTTTTGGTTACCATGTTAGCTCTTTCTTTGCGCCAAGTAGCCGTTTTGGTACACCCGATGAACTAAAGCAACTAATAGACGAGGCTCACGCTGCAGGCATAACAGTTATCATGGATCTTGTGCATAGTCATGCAGTCAAAAACGAAGTTGAAGGCTTAGGCAACTATGCTGGCGACCCTAATCAATTTTTCTATCCAGGCGACCGCCATGAACATGCAGCTTGGGATAGCCTTTGCTTTGACTATGGTAAGAATGACGTCATACACTTTTTGCTATCAAACTGTAAGTATTGGCTCACAGAATTTCACTTCGACGGATTCCGTTTTGATGGCGTAACATCTATGCTTTACTATAGCCATGGTTTAGGTGAGGCCTTCTGTGGCTATGGCGACTATTTCAATGGTCACCAAGATGACAATGCCATATGTTACCTTACGTTGGCCAATCTTCTTATTCATGAAGTGAACCCCTATGCCATCACCATAGCCGAAGAGGTGAGTGGTATGCCAGGATTAGCTGCACCCTTTAAAGATGGTGGCTATGGCTTTGACTACCGCATGGCCATGAACATTCCTGACTATTGGATTAAAACCATTAAGGAACGTCGTGATGAAGATTGGCATCCTTCATCCATATTATGGGAACTTACCAATCGACGTGCTGACGAAAAGACCATTTCATATTGTGAAAGCCACGATCAAGCCTTGGTAGGTGACAAAACGCTTATATTCAGACTGATTGATGCCGACATGTATTGGCACTTTAAAAAGGGCGATGAAAATGACACCGTACACCGCGGCATTGCTCTGCACAAAATGATTCGCCTTGTTACGGCTTCAACCATTAATGGGGGCTACCTCAACTTTATGGGTAACGAATTTGGACATCCCGAATGGATCGACTTTCCACGTGAAGGGAATGGTTGGAGTTACAAATATGCACGTCGACAATGGAATTTGGTTGACAACCATGAATTGTGCTATCATTACTTAGGCGACTTTGACAATAAAATGGTACATTTATTGCGAGGTTCTATGGCAGATATCCGCAAATTCCCTGTACAAGAAGTGTGGCATGACGATGGTGATCAAATTTTAGCCTATATGCGTGGGTCTCTTATTTTTGTTTTCAACTTTTCTCCTACTCGTTCATACGAAGGATATGGATTCCGTGTTCCTGAAGGAGCCTATGACGTAGTACTTAACACAGACGCTAAAGAGTTTGGCGGAAATGGGTTAGCTGATGATAGTGTATGTCACCTAACAAACTTTGACCCTTTATTGGCACGTGACCATAAAGGTTGGCTGAAGCTTTACATACCAGCTCGCTCAGCTGTGGTCCTTCAATTAAAGAAAGAAAAGGAAGCACAATAATAAATAGCTCATATCAGCTGAAACTAATAAACGAAAGCTTATACCTTAATAATAAGGTATAAGCTTTCGTTTATTGGCTATTTTGTATTATTGTCCGCTAAAACTCAAAAAAGCATAGAGATTCTATCCGCAATGCCCATAAACAGGCTTTTGCGGATATTTTTTGAAAAAAGTAACCCCCATAGTCAAATAAAGTTGGTTCAGGGGGGCCTTGATACTTTCCAAGAATCTAATAAACAACAAAGCCATTTAGTCCTAAAATGGTGACTGAGTAGGACCTGATTGGAAGGGATCAGGCAAAGGAGGAAAATTATTGTCGGGTGGAGGCGGAAATGCCGAATTATCATTTACTGCAGAGATGCTATCAACAGACGAACTTTCTGCACCATCACCTCCCGATTGTGACATTATGCTTGATACATCATCCTCCTCAGGATTTTGGAAACGAGCATATTCACCACGGAAACTCAATAACACATTTCCTACAGCACCATTACGGTGCTTGGCAACAATAATTTCAGCTTTGCCACGAAGGTCACGCCCCGTTTCGGGGTCTTGATAAATTTTATAATACTCTGGTCGGTGAATGAAAAGTACCATATCGGCATCTTGCTCAATGGCACCCGATTCACGCAAGTCAGAAAGTTGAGGACGTTTATCACCTCCCTCACGATTTTCAACACCACGGTTCAACTGCGAAAGTGCCAGAATTGGAATGTTCAATTCCTTTGCCAATCCTTTTAACGAACGTGATATGGTTGATACCTCCTCTTGACGACTACCAAACCCCATGCCCGAAGCATTCATCAACTGCAAATAGTCAATCATAATAATCTTTACACCATGTTCACGTACCAATCGGCGTGCCTTTGTACGCAATTCAAAGACTGAAAGCGAAGGAGTATCGTCTAAGTACAAAGGAGCCCCCGTAAGTTGCTTAATGCGAAAGTCTAACTGGTTCCATTCAAAAGGTTTCAATTGTCCACTCTTAAGAGTTTCGCCCTTAATTTCGCACACATTTACAATCAAACGATTAACCAACTGCACATTCGCCATTTCGAGCGAAAACACAGCCACAGGTATTTTTTGATCAACAGCAATATTCTTGGCCATGCTCAAAGCAAAAGCCGTTTTACCCATAGCAGGACGGGCTGCTAAAATCACCAAGTCAGAATTTTGCCAACCTGAAGTCATTTTGTCCAAAGCGTGGAAACCTGAAGGAATACCACTCATACCATCGGTACGGGCAGCAGCCTTTTGCAACATTTCATAAGCCTCTTTAATAACAGGATCTATTTGCGTATAATCCTTCTTCATGTTGGTTTGCGAGAGTTCAAACAGCTTACCCTCAGCCTCCTGCATGAGTTCGTCAATATCAGTTGTGGCATCAAAAGCCTTTGTCTGTATGCCGCTGGTGTAAGATATAAGTGCACGTGCCGTAGCCTTTTGCGCTATAATACGGGCATGATATTCAATGTGAGCAGACGATGCTACCATACCACTCAACTGAGTAATATAGAAGGGGCCACCCACCTCCTCTAACTGGTTCGTGCTACGCAGCTGCTCAGTTACGGTAAGTATATCGACAGGCTTTTCTTCGAGATTCAACCGACGTATTGCCTCATATATTATTTTGTGACGATTGTCATAAAAGCTTTCGGGACGCAGAATCTCGCTCACTTGATAATAAGCATCCTTTTCAATCATCAAAGCACCCAAGACAGCTTGTTCCAACTCTACTGCCTGAGGTTGTAAATGGCCGAAGTTATCGGTTACCTCTTGTTTATTTTTTTTGTAATAAGGACGACGTCCGCCCCCCTCACTATTTCCGTTTGAAGGCATTTTTATATCATAATTTTTGCCCACCATTCGTTAATTGATGAGCTTATATTTACTATTCCTCACAAATTAAGTAGGTGTTCAAAATTATTTTAAGCACCTACAAATGCTTATTTATTATCATTGACGGTTTGATGCTGATAGCATCCCATATCTGGTTTTGCCCCTCGAATACGACCTAAGCGATCGAGAGGATACGTTTGAGCACTTATCGTTGCATCGGCCGTACCTATAGCTTTTGACTGAGCATTCAATTCAAATCCGAATAATAAGTAGTCAAGATTAAAGTCGGGTGTAAAATTTTTGTCACGCAGTACAGGGTCTTTCACATCGGCGGCAAAACTTGCTTTTTGATCCCAAAGACAACTCAAAAAATGAGCATCTTCACCTTCACCTTCATAATCCATAGGTTCGGGCGTATTGAGCAAACAATGCGAGAACACATAATAAAAGGTGTCATCATCTACATTATTTTTCGAACTTCCCAAAATTTCATCATTTTGATACCCAGTCACTATGCTATTCTGAAACTGTAACTTTGTGATAGGTAGGAGAACATTTCCATCATAATTAGCAAAGTCAAGAGCATGTCCACTACCTCCACTAAATACATAAAAACGACCTACTGTGCAATGTGTAAATGAAGCATTACCTCCACGCATATGAATGCAATCGCCCCCTGCATTAGTTATTTGGCTATTACCTACCATAACTTGCGACATACGTATGTCAAGCGCATGCCCCGTTACGGTGTGCACTACGCTGTTTTGCAAAGTTAGTTTCAACCGCTCTACATCTGAAGAGTCTACTTTAAGGCCAAAGCATCCACTATGTATGTCAGCATAATTAATGTTATTGTCATACGATGTGGATGTAAACACAACTCCCCCCCACAAGCCAGGTGTACGGTCATAAGGTTGATACTTAAACATATCATCTAACCTATCACCGCGCAATACCACAGGTTGCTGCAAGCTACCATCAATGCGCAATGAACCATGCACTATTAACGAAGCATTTGAATGAAACATAAGGGTGGTACCAGCTGCCAATGTTAGAGTGGCACCTTGTTCAACCACAAGACTATCCATCACCCTATAGGGACGTTGGGCTGCAAATGTGGTATTTTGGCTTATGCGCATTCCCTTTAAAGTCTTCACGTCCTGACCTGAAGCTTTTAACACCACCTTTTGGCGTACACCAGCCTCTGTGGTAAACCACAACGTGTCAGCATAATCAATAGGTTGATCACTATTAGTTATGGGTACATTAGCCATTAAATACACAATCATACTATCTTTGCGTGCTATTTCAAAATCAGTAGCTGAACCATTTTCCATAGACACACCATCAACATTTACCTTAAAAGGTGAAGCAGCCCCTTTAGCTAAAGTCACATTAGTTATGCGCAAAGCCTTTGCCGCCTTATTATAGATAGTAAATGTAAAAGTGCGAGTAGGTTCACCACTTATAATGGTGTCTAAATTAATTGTATCTCGACTAAACGTAAGTTGGTCAGAAACTGATGTTGTATAGTCGTCATCCTTCATACAACTTACTACTGATAACAATAGAAGGAGAAATATATACAGAAGATTACGCATGAATGTTTCTATGATGTGAGTGGTGATTTTCGTTAAATGCCGCATGCCCTTTCTTATGAACTTCATAGAAAGGAGGGGTGGTATGAATGCGCAAAAACACAAATGTGCAGTTGCAACAGATTGAAGCCGCAAGCATAAGCCCACTTACGTTTCACAACGTTGCATCTGCACACTTGTAACTATCAAGTCAGCAAATGTTTTTTATACGCGTTTAAGTATATCGAGCAAATGATCCCAAACCATCTTTACTGTAGGAATGAGCAAGCGTTCGTCAGGTGAGTGAACGCCTCGAAGTGTAGGACCAAAACTAACCATATCAAGGTGAGGATACTTTTCAGAGAACAAGCCACACTCCAAGCCAGCATGAATAGCCAATACTTTAGGTTCTTTGCCAAATAAGTGTTGATAGCTTTCAGTAGCTATTTTAAGGAGTTCACTATTAGGATTAAACTTCCAACCAGGATAGCCTTCATTTGTAACAGTTTGAGCACCACCCAATTCAAATGCAGCACGCACAATGGCAGCCATGTTTTCACAATTACTTGCCACACTACTACGTTGACTTGTAGTTACAACTACATGGTCACCCTCACGACGAATGCTTGCCAGATTTGATGAAGTTTCAACTAACCAGTCAATGTCTTGACTCATAGCATATACACCATTGTGTACGGCATAGAGAGACAATAACATACGGTGCATCTCTGTCACATCCATAGCCTCTTTAGCTACCTCATGATCAGTAATTGTAATTTGCAAGTCCTTTTCAGTTGCAGCAAATTCCTCTTTTACCGCAGCAAGATATGTCTCAAGTTCATTTAGCAATGCAGACTTTTTGTCTGCAGGAATCGCGCACACAGCATGTCCCTCACGTGGTATTGCATTATGCAGGCCACCACTTTGAATGTCAGCCAAACGAAGGTCGAACTTATTCATTACGTTCACTAAGAATCGTACAAGCAATTTGTTAGCATTTGCACGTTTCTTATTGATATCATCACCTGAATGACCACCATTCAGCCCATTTACAGTAAGCAAGAAAGTATAATAGCCATCGGGCATAGGGGTTGTATGGAACGGATAAGTTGCTGTAGTGCGCACACCACCTGCACAACTTACAAATATTTGTCCTTCATCCTCTGAGTCAAGATTGATTAAATAATCGCCATGCATAAAGTCGCCTTTCATGCCAAAGGCACCCGTTAAGCCCGTTTCCTCGTCACGAGTAAATACGCACTCAATAGGACCATGCTCTATGTCGTTCGACTTCAATATAGCCATTTCCATAGCTACACCAATACCATCATCAGATCGGAAGAGC
>URDV01000050.1 GCA_900546605.1 uncultured Prevotella sp. | reverse complement strand
ACAAAGATATGGATTATTGGAGGGGGAATAAAGTCGGCTTAGTTCGGATGGTTACATTGTTACTAAGTAGGTATTCAAAATTAGTTGATATGAGTTGGTGCAGTATTTCGTTCAGAAACAATGGTTGAAGAGGGAGCGTAGCGGGCTACGTGACCGACGAAACCTATGTTTATGGGCGAAAGGATGTGCCAAGGCAAATTGATTCATTCTGAACATGATTATATAAACTCATTTTGAATACCTACTTACAATCATTTGATTAATAATATTGTAAATGATGGATATTGGTATGAAAACGATCAGAAGATTAAAAAGAGGAATTCTTGTAGGTTTCATGGCACTAATTGGTGCTACAGTTTTTGCACAGCGTGTACATAATGGTCATAAGCTTCGACATGGGCATAATAGTCCATTTGTTACAACGGTAGTGACTCGTCCTGTTGTAACAACAAAGGTTAGCAGTAAGTTAAGTAAGAATGAACGTTTAAATATGGCATTGACTTACTTAAGAACTCACCCAAGACTTTCGGTATCAAAGTATAGCAATTTGACGGGATTAGGTAAATTAAAAGCAAAGGCTGAACTTGATGCCTTTGCTATGAGTAAGAAAATTCCTATTAGAATGGTGGTAAAATGTAAAAGGAAATATTATATTCTTGATTGAGTTCTATAGATTATTTATATGAGCATAGATGATAAAGCAATTGTACAAGCAATAAGGGAAAGAACGGAGGTTGGTTTTAGACTGTTGATGCAAAAGTATATGCAACCCATATATTGGCATATACGTAGGTTGGTTGTGTCGCATGATGATGCACAGGATGCTACGCAAGAAGTTTTTATAAGGGTGTTGCGTTCTTTCAATCAGTTAAAGGATGAGCAATCCTTCAAAGGGTGGCTCTTTCGTATTGCAACCAATGAAGCTCTTCGGCTAATTGAGTCTCGAAAGCAAAATCAAGTTTCGATAGAAGCTGAATGTAGTGAGGTGAATAGTATTATTACAGATAGTTATGTTGACTATAGCGACTTGGAGGCTGTTAAGCTGCAAAATGCAATTAAGACTTTGCCAAGTAAGCAACAATTAGCATTTAATTTACGCTACTATGATGATTTGAGTTATGATGAAATTGCAGAGGTTATAGGTTCATCACCATCTTCTGCAAAAGTGAATTTCCACATAGCTAAGGATAAAATCATTAAATACATGAATTCAAATGAATAGAGTTATGAATAATAATTTTGATTTAGATAATGTAAACAAGCGGATGCCATATTCTGTTCCTTCTGCTGACTTTTTTAAGCAAATGGAAAAAAACATTTGGAATGAGGTAAAGGACGATTATTTGGTAGGTAATGCTCATATGCAGGTAATGCAAAATGCATCGTTTAATGCAAATAAGCATGACAGAAAGATAAAGCTTCAGCTTATTATAAAGCAAACTATTGCTATTGCAGTGTGTGCAGCTTTTGTGTTCATTGTTGATATTTCTTTACCAAGAAAAAGTAATGTGGTTTCTCTCAGTGATGTTGATCAAGCTTTCAATCAGCTTAGTACTGATGATCAAACATATTTGCTGAATGTGTATCAAGATGATGTTTTTATTGATGAGTAGAGTGATGTACAACTAAAAAAATTATTTATATGAAACGTTTTATTCAAACATTTTTTATGGCTGTTATTGTGCTATTTTTTAGTGCAACAGCAAATGCTCAGCAGCCGAATCGTCAACAGCGCATGTCGCGTGAACAACTTGCAGAGACTGAAGCCAAGCATATAGCGCAAACGTTAGCTTTCAACGATGATGTTACTGCAAAGTTTGTTACGACCTATTGCAATTTTAAGAAAGAAGTTTGGATTTTGGGACCTCGTCAGCGACACAACCAACAAGCTCAGTCAGAGCAGATGAATGAGAATCGTATTAAACAGCGTTTCGCTATGAGCCAGAGAATTCTTGACATTCGTCAGAAATACTATAAAGAGTATTCCAAGTTTCTTACCCAGACTCAAATAGAGAGGGTGTATGAGCAAGAACGAAAAATAATGAATCGTCACATGAAACGAGTACAACGTCCACTAAAAAAACAGTAACGTAATTTATGAAGAATCGTTTTTTTATCTTTTTTTTTTGCTGAGTATTTTTAGCTGGACTGCAGCTTTTGCTCAAGATATAGAGTTTACTAAAGAGAATTTTTTTGATGCAGCAATGAACTTACCCTATCGTAAGGCAACAATTCCTGGTTATGGTGACAAGGCTTCACTTGTTATTTATTTGCATGGAGGTTCAAGCAAAGGTAACGATAATGAAACTCAAATGCAAGAACCAGGTATCAATTCCATTGCTACATGGCTCATGCAGAGCAACCGAAAGGCTATAATGCTTGTGCCACAATGCCCTACGGACAAGGCATGGCTTGGAACCACACAAGATGTATTGGTAAATTTACTCAACACCTACATTGCTCGTGGAGCAGTTGATGCTGATAAAGTATATATTTTTGGTGGTTCAATGGGCGGAACTGGTACATGGGGTATGTTGTCAAATCACCCAGAGTTGTTTGCAGCAGCAATGCCCGTAGCAGGAAATCCTACAGGGTTAAATGCTGAAGCAATAGCAAAGACTCCTATATTTACTGTTATGGGAACTGCTGACAGAATTATGAAAATATCTGATGTTGAGTCGTTCCTTGCACTAATGGATGCTTATAATGCCGAATATGTAATAAACATTGAAGATGGTTGGACGCATGAGGATGTTTGCAAAAACAGTTATACAAACGAGCGCATTGCATGGGTTTTTAAGCATACGAAAGCCATCCCCACTGGCATAACATCAGTAAACCATGAGGATGACAAGGTTGCTCATGTTGCTTGGTTTTCTATCAACGGAAAAAGATTAGTTTCCGAACCCCAAGAAAAGGGTGTCTACATTAAAAAAATACTCTACAGCAATGGCAAATCAGTTGTTGAAAAGCATTTAAAAGCTTGTAGCGTAAATGGGTGAAAAGTTCTAAAGAACCATTTATGAGCTAACATGAGTTTATGACAATAAAAAGAGAACTCCCGTTATGACAACCAATTGTTGTCATAGCGGGAGTTCTTTGTGTATATAGAACAAGCAGTATCAGTGTTGCATCTTTATTTCAATAATTCCTCCTTTGATGAGTTGTTCACGACTAAAAGTGAGGCCGTCATTAAGAGGATGGTGCATGATAGTGGCTTGTTTAATGTTATAATTGGCTGGAGTGTTGTTTTTGGTGTGTATAATCAAGCGGCGCGTACGAGGTAAACTAAGAGTAGCCACGTTAAAGAGCGGGCGTTTGAGTTGGAACATTTGCGATGCAGCGTTAGCGTCATTGCATGGCACAAAACCTAATGCATTCATCACGAACCATGCTGATTGTGCAGTAGTCATAGTTTTACCAGTAAAGAGAGATTGCGTGTAATGGTGCAATAGTGAATCAGTTTGTACTGCATTGCAGGCGCTGTGTGCGTCATTTTGCCAATAAAGAGGTGTGATAGCATCAACAAAGGCCAATGCGTTATGTGGCGTTTTAGCTTTAGGCAGAGTTTGTAGCAGTTGCTTTAATGCAGCAGTAAAGGCTGCTTGCAGTTCGGCATTGCGTGTTGATAACTCCAGCCATGGGGTGGGGGAATAAGTGGCAACCAAATGATTGTTGGCAGGCAAAGTTGTTGGTGCAGTAGTAGGTTTAGCTAAAGACGCAGGTTGTGCTTTAGTATGGTTCGTTGACCGATTTCCCACTCTTTTGTTTTTTGCTGTTGAGGTTGAAGTTGTAGTGTGTTGAGCCATTAGGTTGTTGTCAGCCAGCAAGTTAACTTGTTGTTGCGCATCACGTTGGTCATTAAAATGGCGCTTGCCCCCAGTGAAGGGTATTTGAGCATAAGCCACATCGGTGCTGAGAGCAGAAACAGCTGAAGTTATAGTAAGCGATTCGCCAGCTTTAATGTTAAACACAAAAGCAGCTTTGCAACGATGTTCACGTTGTCCGTTAGCCAATCTAACCACCTCGCGTCGTACATTCCATTTGCTAAAAGGGTGTGAAAAATGTGCTACGTAGTAAAGATCGGGTACATTACTTTGAGGTTGTGTGCTACGCTTATAGGCTCGAATGGTGTTTTTATCAACGAACACAACATTCATATCTTCGTTTTGAATACCATTATCAGCATTATCAATGTCGAGTAGAAAACCTTTATCGGCCAATGTGTCGGGATAAGTGTAACGTTGTACACTATAGCCAGGCATATTATGCAGTTCTGCCATTACATGATAGCGATTGAAATCGGCATTATAGGTGCCATTGGGTGCTTGGTGTAGTGTGTAGTTGGATGCATAGGCCATGAATTGAGTAGAATCTTTTTCACCTACATACACCAGCAGCGGATCGCCCACAAAGGGTGTTTGCAAAAATCCACTATGTGTGCTTTGATGGGCAGCCGTTTGCATAAACCCACTCAAAAGATTGTTATTATAAAATGTGTATTGGCTATCTTTTTCATGAAAGCGAGTAATGGGGGTTAGCACTTGTGCTAATAGTACGCTTGGTAAGATGAAAAGAGATAAAAGACAGCCAATTTGTTTTTTGATAGATATCATGATGGTGTTGTACGAAATGTAGAAAAAAACAATTAAGACGCATCTATTTTCGAATAAGTAGGTATTCAAAATTAGTTGATATGCCCAGGTGTAGTATTTTGTTCATAAACATAAGTTGAAGGGGGAGCGTAGCGGTGGGGGCTACGTGATTGATAAAACCTATGTTTATGGGCTAAAGAATGCGTCTGGGTATATCAACTAATTCTGAACACGATTATATCAACTAATTTTGAATACCAACTTATCAATTAAGTTATATATTATTCAGGTTTGCGTCCAGTTCCACTTTTGGGTGGGCGTTGTTTAGTAGCAGGCCGATTGTCGCTTTTGCCATGTGGCTTGCTACCAAACGTTTGTTGTTGACGTTTGCGATAGCTATTTGCATTTTCACCCTTTTGTTCACGGTGGGTACCTGCTTGTTTATTACCACGAGCGCCATTGCGGTTACTATGGTTATTACTGCGTTTTGTGCTATTGCCACGTCCCTGTTGAGTATTTTTTTGCGGTGGACGAACCCCTTCAGGTAATTCGGCACGCGGAATTTTAATATTCAAGGTGCGTTCAATGTTAGCCAAAGCTATTAAGTCTTTCTCGCCAATGAGCGTAACAGCACTACCTTGACGTCCAGCACGAGCGGTACGTCCAATGCGGTGAACATAATCCTCAGCATCGTGTGGTGCATCATAGTTAATCACCATAGTGATGTCGTCGATGTCAATGCCACGTGCCACGATATCAGTGGCCACAAGTAAGTCAATCTTGTGCGCGCGGAAAAGGTTCATCACCTCGTCACGTTCATTTTGAGTCAAGTCAGCATGCATGGCTCGTGCATTCAGTCCGTGACGTTTCAACACAATAGCCAATTCCTTCACCTTTTGTTTAGAAGAGCAAAACAGAATGACACGTTGTGGTGGTTGTTCTTTGAATATCTTTTTCAGTATAATAGTTTTGTCACTCTCGTGGCAAATGTAGAGAAGTTGTTGAATGTTTTCGGCAGGTTTCGATACAGCAATCTCCACCTCAACAGGGTTATGCATAACGGTGTGTGCCAATTCAGCAATTTTAGGAGGCATGGTAGCTGAGAACAGAATCGTTTGACGTGTTTCAGGCATTTGCTTAACAATGGTCAAAATGTCATCAGCAAAGCCCATGTCAAGCATGCGGTCAGCCTCGTCGAGCACAAGGTGAGTAGTGCGGCTAAGGTCAAGATTGCCCAATTGCAAGTGTGTGATAAGACGTCCTGGAGTAGCCAGCACAATGTCGGCGCCAGCTTGTAGTGATTTGCGTTCCTGTTCAAAGCGAACCCCATCGTTGCCACCATACACAGCCACGGCATTCACATTTGTGTAGTAAGCAAAGCCTTGCAAAGCCTGGTCTATTTGTCGAGCCAACTCGCGCGTGGGAGCTATGACCAAGCAATTGACAGCATCTGCTGGATGAGGGTCACGTTCAAGCAAAGTGAGCAAGGGCAAAAGGTAAGCAGCCGTTTTACCTGTACCCGTTTGTGCCACGCCTAACACGTCATGGTGTTCGAGTATTTGAGGAATGCATTGGCCTTGCACAGGTGTACACTTTTCAAAACGCATGTCGTAGAGCGCATCGAGCACATTATCTGAGAGTTCAAGATCTTCGAAGTAAACCTCAGCTGCTTTCTTTTCTTCATTTTGAGCCGTAGGCTCTTCGGTTGTTATATCTGCAGTGTTATTATCGTTTGACATAATCAGTAGTGTAAAAAAATATAGTGTGATAGGTAGGTGTTCAAAATAACTTTTAATGGGAAATAATTTATAACACCTACTTAAGCAGAAACCACCTATGCTCCTTACAGGTGTTGGAACACTTGCTACTTATTGAGGCGTTTTTAAGTAAAGAACAAATGCTATGATAGCAAACACCACGTTAGGAATCCACACCGCGATCCAAGCTTCAAGTCCCGCGTTGGTAGCAAATGAGGCCGAAATAGTTTGAAACAAAATGTAGGCAAAACTCAGAGCCAGCCCAGCTCCCAAACTTAGTCCCATGCCTCCTTTACGTTTTTGGCTTGACATGCATACTCCTATTAAGGTAAGAATAAAAGCTGCGAAAGGCATTGCAAAGCGTTTGTGATATTCCACTTCAAAGGTACTTAGCTTATCAGCACCGCGCAATCGTTGTCTATCAATGAACTCTTTCAGCTCGGGTAAGGTGAGCGTCTCTTGTTGTCCGCGTACATAGAAAAAGTCCTTAGGCTCCATAATGATGGTAGTGTCAATTTTATCACCCCGTTCTAACACCTCGCGCATTCCCTTTAATGTACGTATTTCGTACATACGTAGTGTCCACGAAAATCGGCGGTCTGATAACGTGTCATATTGTATGGTTTGAGCCGTAAGGTGTGACACTAATTTCTTTTCAACAAATTTGTCGAGTGAAAAGCCATAACCACTTTTAGTTACGTTGTCAAAATGAGTGATGTAGGCCACAACCCCTGTGTCCACCTGCATTTGAATGTTGTCAACTGATGTAATATCCGTTTTCTTTTTTATGTAACGATTCTGAAAGTTGACGCGTTGTACATTGCTCTTGGGTATGACATATGCTCCCAGCAAGAATGAGGAAATGGCTATGAGTGCGGCTGTAACCATGTAAGGACGTAGCAAGCGGCGAAAACTCATGCCCGTACTCTTCATAGCTATAATTTCACTCTTATCGGCTAATTTTGATGTGAAAAAAATTACGGCAATGAACACAAACAACGCACTGAACAGATTCAAAAAGTAAGGCACAAAGTTGCAATAGTATTGTGCTATTTTCAGTGGCGAAGCATGGCTTTGCGTGAGTTTGTCAATGTTCTCGTTATAGTCAAAAATAACGGATATGACAATGATAATGGCCAACAAAAACAAATAGGTGCTGATGAACTTGAACATAATGTAGCGGTCCAAGCGTCCAAGCAATGGCTTGTGGCTGCGATGCTTCTTTGAGTGTGCGCTTTGAGGAGCGTCACTTTCACCGTCAAGCACAGGTTGCACGGGGAGCATTAAGTACTTCTTTATTTTTGTAAATAGACTTTTCAACATATTGTTTTGTTCAAGAGAGAGTGTGTGTAAGTCTTTGTAAGCAGTAGATGCCATCTTCACATTGAAAGCACGTTTTCGGACGCATCTGTATCTCAATAACGCACTTTCAATGTAAAAATAATTTTGAACACCTGCTTAAAAGGGCAAAGATGGGCGAAGTAGCAACTTATGTTATGTAAAACATATAACAACATCCCTATACAGAAAGGTGTTCTTTGAATGCTTTCACCATTATATTTTTTAAAGCTTGCGGCTGAGCTTTTCAATCATGCCACGCTTCCACTGCGCAAAGTTGTTGGCCAATATCTGTTTACGAGCCTCACGCACCAACCACAAGTAGAACGAAAGGTTGTGTATTGAAGCTATTTGCATAGCCAATAACTCTTTAGCCTTAAATAAGTGGTGTAAGTAAGCTTTAGTGTATTGCACATCGGCAAAGCAGTGCGCCATGGGGTCAACAGGTTCAAAGCAGTCAGCCCATTTCGCATTGCGCATATTAATAATGCCTTCAGCCGTGAAGAGACAAGCATTACGTCCGTTGCGAGTAGGCATCACACAGTCAAACATATCAACGCCGCGTTCAATAGCCTCAAGAATGTTCACTGGTGTACCCACCCCCATTAGGTAGCGAGGTCGGTCGGTAGGCAAAATATCATTCACCACCTCAATCATTTCATACATTTTTTCAGCAGGTTCACCTACAGCGAGTCCGCCTATGGCATAGCCTTCAGCTCCGAAGTCGCTCATAAAGTGAGCACTCTCTTGTCGCAAGTCCTTATAAACGCAACCTTGCACAATGGGGAAGAGCGCCTGCTTGTAACCATACTTAGGTTCGGTTTCATGAAAGCGTTTCCAGCAGCGTTTCATCCATCCATGCGTTAAGTCTAAGCTTTTGCGTGCATAAGCATAATCAGCTGTACCCGGTGGACATTCGTCAAAAGCCATCATAATGTCGGCCCCAATAGTGCGTTCAATGTCCATTACACGTTCAGGCGAAAAGAAGTGCTTGCTACCATCAATGTGTGAGCGGAATTCGCATCCCTCTTCACTCAGTTTGCGTATGCCAGCAAGCGAAAACACCTGAAAGCCTCCTGAGTCGGTGAGCATGGGGCGGTCAAAGCCATTAAACTTATGAAGTCCACCAGCGCGTTCCAATATATCAAGTCCTGGTCGCAAATACAAGTGGTAAGTGTTGCCCAAAATAATTTCGGCATTAATGTCATCTTTAATTTCGCGTAGGTGAATCCCCTTAACACTACCCAAAGTTCCTACAGGCATGAATATAGGAGTGTGTATTTGTCCGTGGTCAGTAGTGATAAGTCCTGCGCGGGCTTCACCATCAGTATGTTGTAATTCGTATGTCATTATAATAAAAGTAAAGATATAAGCTGGTATTTAAGTTGGTGCTCAAAACTATTTTATATTTATCGATTGATATTATTTTCACATTGAAAGCACATTTTCTGGGCGCAGATGTTTCCTTCATTCTCAACCACATAGCCCACTATCCCCCCATCGCTTCTCCCGTTATCGGGGGGCAGAAACATTCGAATGAAGAAAACATCTGCATCCCGATAATGCATTTTCAATGTAAAAATAATTTTGGACACCTACTTTTTACCCAAAAAGCTTGCAGCCCTTATGCATAAATGTAATTTGTACGCTTTCTGAAGCCTATTTTAAAGTGCCAAGCACAAGGCTCAGATAGCGCACAAATGTGTTACAATTAAGTGTGCAATGTTGTGCAGTGCAGCAACACAATTTTAATCCTTTTCCTTTAGCAAGCGCACAGCCACCTTTTTATCCGCATCGGTATTAGTGGTAGTGTTCACATTGTTTGCATCATCGTCAAAGGTGAGCTCAATAGCATTGTCCACTTTTTCGTTCAGCAAGGCAAACTGTAAAACCTCTTGCACATCGTTGACAAAATGGAAAGTCAAACCTTCAACATAACGCTCATTAATCTCTTCCACATCCTTACGGTTCTCTTCAGAAATCATGATGTCGGTTATGCCAGCACGTTTAGCAGCCAATATTTTTTCTTTAATGCCCCCCACTGGCAACACGCGTCCGCGTAAAGTTATTTCGCCTGTCATGGCAATGTGGTCGCGTACACGGCGCTGCGTTAAGGCTGAAGCAATAGAGGTAGCAATCGTTATGCCAGCTGAAGGGCCATCCTTAGGAGTTGCTCCCTCGGGCACATGAATGTGTACCCCCCAGTGATCAAACACACGATAGTCAATACCCAACTTATCAGCATGTGACTTGATATATTCAAGAGCCAGCACGGCACTTTCCTTCATCACATCACCCAAGTTGCCCGTCAAGGTCAGTTTAGGTCCCTTGCTACGGCTCACGCTTGTTTCGATAAATAAAATTTCACCACCCACAGCAGTCCAAGCCAAGCCCGTAACCACGCCAGCGTACTTATTACCTTGATACTTGTCGCGGCTAAACAGCGGTTTACCCAGCAACTGCTCAATGTCAGCAGGCTTAATGCTATGTCCGGCATAAGGCATATGTCCATCCTCACTGGTTGATGTCAAGTAAGCCACTTTGCGGAAAATTTTGTCAAACTGCTTTTCGAGTTGACGCACACCGCTCTCACGCGTATACTTTTCAATAATATACTCAATGGCCGATGATGTAAACTTCAGTTTAGCATTTTTGTCATTACTCTGTTCTTTGCCAAAGTCATATTCCTTTTGCTCCTTGGGTATGAGGTGACGTCGGGCAATTTCTTTCTTCTCCTCAGTTAAGTATCCTTCCACCTCAATCACCTCCATACGGTCAAGCAAAGGACGGGGTATGGTTTGCAGACTATTGGCGGTAGCAATGAAGAACACCTTTGATAGGTCAAAGTCCAAGTCAAGATAATTGTCATGGAACGTGCTATTTTGTTCAGGGTCAAGCACTTCAAGCAGCGCACTATGTGGGTCGCCGTTATAGTTGTTTTCAGACACCTTGTCCACCTCGTCAAGCACAAACAGCGGATTATTTGTTTCGGCCTTCATGATGCCCTTAATGATGCGGCCAGGCATAGCCCCAATGTAGGTGCGACGATGTCCACGGATTTCAGCTTCATCGTGCACACCGCCTAACGAAATACGCACATATTTGCGTCCCAGAGCTTCGGCTATGCTACGTCCTAACGAAGTCTTGCCCACCCCCGGAGGTCCTACTAAGCAAAGTATCGGAGCCTTTTCGTTGCGTCGATAGCGCAGAGTGGCCAAGTGTTCAAGTATACGCTCCTTTACCTTTTCCATGCCATAATGGTCGCGTTCCAACACACGTTCGGCATTCTTGATGTTCAAATTATCGTTGGTGCCAATGCCCCAAGGCAAGGCTACAATAGTTTGCAAATAGTTAAGCTGAATGCTATAATCAGGCGATTGCGGATTGATTTTTTTGAACTTATCAATTTCGCGTTTAAAGGTGTCGGCCACCTTCTGTGGCATATTCAACTTTTGCGCTTTACGTTCAAGTTCTACAACATCGCTGTTTTCACCCTCGCCCAGTTCAGACTGTATATTTTTTATTTGTTGGTGCAAAAAGTATTCGCGTTGTTGTTGGTCAAGGTCGCGGCGCGTTTGGTTTTGAATGTCATGCTTAATTTGAGCAAACTGAATTTGCCTATTGATAATTTGTAGCAATAGCATGGCACGATCACGTTGGTCGTGCTTTTGTAGCAACTTATAACGTTCATCTTGCGACAATTGCAT
>URDV01000049.1 GCA_900546605.1 uncultured Prevotella sp. | reverse complement strand
AGTAAGTATGCTTTACACCACTTATTATGTTAAAGCCAGAATGACAAGAAACTTAAAAAGCTCGGCAAACTTACCTGTTAACCCGTTAACTTGTCAACTTGTTTACTAATTTCGCCAACGCGTTTTTACTACAATATTGGGTGGGGAACGTTAGAGCATATAAGGTGTGTGAGCAAAACTTATAAGGTATGCGAACCCAACAGATTGTATGAATTAAACATGCAACATAGGCTGGATGGTTAAGTATAACAATAAGTGGGTGATCAATATTATTACTCCCTAACAAAGGTGGGCGTCTTCATTTGCCAAGCACCTTCATGCGCTACGTCATAACAAGGTATGTGGGCTGCTTGGCAAGCCTCTATCCACAAGCTACGCAACCTTGCTGACAAACTGGCATCGAGCACTACCTGGGTTACATTGCACCTTTGCAATAGCTGCGTTTGTTGTGAAGTGCTGCCCTTGGCCACTACTAACACATCGATGTGGCGAGGAGGCAATGGCTGATGGCGGGCATTGAGTAACCACAAACGTTGATGGGCAAAGTAAAACAGATGTCCTGCACGGCCAAAGTCACTACGTTGCACACGCTGTTGTTCAACAAACTGTGGCCACTCTATGTGATGAGGTATGAAGTAATTTTGCTCAATGTAGTGCATGCGCTGCCGAGTAGAATCGGCCGAAGTGGATGAGTAAAGATAGGAGTGACTGGACGAAACAATGAAATGAATGAGGGTGGTTTGCGGCACTCCGTAAATAACTATACGCGGTGTGATGCGCTGCATAAAAGTGACACACGCCTCGCTGGCTACGGCTATCACTAACGATGTAAAGAACAATGCCATGATGAATTGTCGCACCTTACGCCGTCTGCTCTCATAAAAGGTAAAGAACAACACGGGCACTGCCACCACAAGCACCAAGGTGGGGCCAGTTACATAACTATGCCAAGTGGCTCCAGGCCACTGAGCTATGTGGCTCAGACTCTGGGTGAGTACATGTAACACCCACATCATGAAATGGGCCAAGGTTTGCTGAACACACGACAAGGGGAACAATAAGAATAGTAATGAACTGCCCAAGAGCAAGTAAGCTGAGGGTATGACTACAAAGTTGGCTAAGAAACCATAGGGAGCAAAAGTGTGAAAGTAGTGCATTACTAAAGGGGCTGTGCCCCACTGGGCACTGAGCGATATGCATACAAATGGCAACAGCACTCGCTGCACAAAACCATAGGCTGTGCGCTGCACACGCTGCATGCATCGGGGTAGAACTACGTATTTAAGATACTGATGATAGCTATGAGCCGTTTTTTTGCGCCAATCATGTGCGGTAGGTAGTAAGTCGTAACGCCCCACAAACTTGGGCAGACGATAACGCGACCACACATAATCGTTGGTAAACAGTATGGAGAATACGGCTGTGACTGAAAGCTGAAAACCTACATCGAACAAGGTGAGGGGGTCGATGGCTAAAATGATGCTGGCGGCTATGACAAGTGAGTTGGTGGTGGTGCTTTGAATGCGCTGCAAGCATATGCTGATTTGTAATAGGCTGAACATTAACACTGAACGTAGCAACGAAACAGGACAACCTGCTAAAAAAGCAAAGCTCCACAACAGGGCTAATAATAGGAGAGAGGCGAACAACCGTCGGCTGCGGCGCCGTAGGTGTTGCAGCAATAACACATTGAATAAGCTGACTAATATGCCTAAGTGTAGACCCGACAATGCTAACACGTGACTGGTGCCTGTGTCAGAAAATAGTTGCCGAGTGTTGGCACTAATCATTGACTTGTCGCCTAAAGTGAGGGCTGACAATATGGCCAAATCGGCTGAATCAAAATAGCGGGCATAAGCATTAACAAGTGTTTGCCGCTTGTTGAGCATCATGCTACTGAAGCTATGTGTGTGCTTATTCGCCAGTGGTTGCCAACGCTCATGGTCACACCATGTGCTTCCACTCACTCCGTGTAGTGTTAGGTAAGTGGCAAAGTCAAAGTCGCCAGGGTTACGCGCTACTTGTGCATGGTTCATTCGCCCCCTAATGGCTAACCAGTCGCCACTACGCAGCGCGTGTGCTTGCTGCGTTGACACACTATCGTAAAGTTGCAATAGCACTTTTTTATGATGATACTGCGACGAGTCACTTTGCAAGGTGGCAATAAGGGAGGTTTTGTTAGCCGTTCGCTGCGTTATTTGATTAACCTCGGCCAGCCAAATTCGCTCTTCATGGGGCCATTTCACGCACACTTGTTCATAACGCAGTTGCAACCACGCTGCCGACAGGGTGAGCAAAGCCATGAGTAGCGCAATGGGTAGTAATTTGCCTCCTACCGCATGGCGTGGCTGGTGCTTTGCCACATAAAGCAACACGGATGCTATGATACACACACCACTGGACATGGCCCATGCCCAACTGCTCACAGCACAGCGTAAGGTCCATGCCAAAGTGATGCCTGCCATGCTCACCAACAAGAACTTGAGCATAGGGGCACGCTTCCATATGGAGAGGGGTAATGGTGGGGGTACTACACGTATGAGGGGCATGTGATGGATAGGTGCTACATTAAAATACTAATGGGGATGGATAAGGCCTGAATGAAGTTTTTTATTTTCGTGTAATGACCTTGTGGGTATTTGTGCGGACGATACATGTGAACAAATATTGAAATCTGAGGTAATGGTTTTCTACACTACCCTATTTCGGTACAAACTATTTTGAATAGGTACTATACACGCGCTCCGTGTTTTAACCAACGCAACTTAAAGTAGATGAATGACTGCCACTGAAATAATTTGAAACAACGCATTGGCCAGTAACCTGGCTTGCACTTGATGCGCCATGATATTTCATTAAAGTGAATGGTTGAAAGTATGTGGCACATGCGCTGCAAGGCCGCATGCCTTTCAGCGGTACTAAACTGATTGCCATGAGCCATTAAAAATCCGTACATGGCTATTAGGTTACACCACCTAAGTGTTTCAATGTGTTGCATTACCAGCTCAACGCGACTAAAACGCCCACGCTCGGCCTCAACCTCTAACTGCTGGCGCATGCTTAAGTTGGCCTCGAGCAAGTCGAAGCGACGAAAGGAACAAGTGTTGGTGGTTGACGCTGCATGCTGCCGATAATAATAACGTCCACTGCACACTACAACCTTGCGTGCATGCAAATAGTGTAAATGGGTGGTGTTATCGTCACTATAGAGCCGGCAGGTGGTGTCGTAGGGCAACTGCTTATGCAGATCGGTGCGCAACACATATAGGCCATGTATGCCCCAGTGGTCGGTGCTAAGATTAAAAGCCTCTTCGCCCGTCAGCACGTGCTTGTTGGTACGCAAGGGGTAAACCTCCTCTTGCCCCGTGTTGTCGTGGTGCATAACAACTTGCAGCAAAGCACAATCGTAGTCGGCTGCTTGCTGCAAGGCGTTGTAGGCTTGTTGTAAGGTGTCGGGGGCATACCAATCGTCGCTATCGAGCATGGTTGTGTAACGCCCTTGAGCCACCGTTAAGCCTAAGTTGCGTGCCACGGCTTGTCCACTATTGTGAGGCGTTTTGAGCAACACAATGCGGTTATCGCGTTGGGCGTATTGTTGCAATATGTAGGGCGAATGGTCAGTAGAGCAATCATCAATGCACACTATTTGTATGTTGCTCAATGTTTGCGCACAAAGCGACTGCAAGCATTGTGGCAAGTAACGCTCGGTGTTGTACACAGCCACAAGCACCGTTATTTTAGGAGCTGATGCGGAAGCAAAAGGCTTTGCTTTTGAGCATGATGACGTCATGTGAGGGGGTAATATTAAGTTGAGGGTGAAAAGTTTATGGGGTGTTCTATTAAGAGAGGAAGGCTGTAAATTAGCTGTAGTTGGTTTTGCAGCTACAGCGAAGCAGATTGTTGTATTTCAACAACAAGCATAGCGGGCTATGTGATTGAGAATAAAAGAAACAGATGTGACCGAGAATGTGCTTTCAATGTGAAAATAATATCAATCGATAAATATGAAATTATTTTGAAGACCTGCTTAATTTTGAGCACCCACTTAATAGCCCCTTTATGCCTATGGCAATAAGCCCTCTGCAGCAAGCATATGTTGGTAAGCCACAGCTTTCTTTTCAAGCTGCAATGGGTAGGCTCTACTGCTACTGGGCATGCGGTAGAGTCGCATAGTGCGACCTTCAAACGTGAACGTTACACTTTGTCCCACGCGGGGTTCGGCCACATCAAAGTGGGCACGCAGGGTGTCAGTGGCTTTTTGCCCTGTTGTGACTATAGCTTGGCAAGTGGGCATTTGACGCAGTAGCTGATCAACATCGGTGTGTTCTACTACTTGCAAAAACTTGTCGGACGCATTGTCTTGCAAACGATTAACTGCACAGGCTGTATCGTACAGAGCTATTCCCTTTTGATTTAAAAAGGCTTCTATTTTAGGTTGATTAAAGCGTTTGTGTGGGGTGTCGACAAAGTACTCTTTGTTGGCAAAATATATAAACCCGAATATGCGCCACATGTCGTTCTGCATGTTGGGATAGAAAAAATTCATTGACCACCTTTTTTTAGGAGGAGGGAAACTGCCTAACATGAGTATGCGAGCCCCCAATGGCATAAAGGGTTGTAAAGGATGACGCTCCATGGTGTGTGATGTTTTCGGGTAAAAGGGAAAAGAGAATGTGCCACTCACATCGGTGGTGAATGAGGATATTCATGAGCGATGTGGGTGACACATTGATAGATTTATTGTTTCAAGAAACGATCCACCTCAATACCTGCTTTGCAACCACTGGCTGCTGCGGTTATGGCCTGACGATAATGTGGGTCGGCTACATCGCCTGCAGCAAACACACCTGGTATGCCTGTGCGGGGAGAATCGCCCTCAGTAATGATGTAACCCGTTTCGTCGGTCTTGACCCATGGTTTAAACAGGTCGCTATTGGGCTTATGGCCTATGGCTAAGAAAAAGCCATCAATGGCTATATCGTAGCAACGCTCATCGGTTTCCCCCTTACGATACACTACGTGTGCTCCTTGCACACCATCGTCGCCAAAGAGTCCTAAGGTGTTGGTCTCAAAGAGTACTTCGATTTTGGGGTTATTAAACACACGGTCTTGCATGGCTTTTGAAGCTCGCAAGTAGGGCTTACGTACAATTAAGTATACCTTGCTGGCTAAGCCTGCTAAGTAGGTGGCCTCTTCGCAAGCGGTGTCACCACCACCTACTACAGCTACAACCTTTTTGCGATAGAAGAAACCATCGCACGTGGCACATGCACTCACACCCATGCCTTGGTATTTTTTTTCATCAGCCAAGCCTAAATATTTGGCTGAAGCACCTGTGGCAATGACTAATGTCTGAGTTTGCACCTGTGTATCATCATCAAACCACAGGGTGTAAGGACGCTTTGAGAGGTCAACCTTGACGGCTGTGGCTGTACGTATTTCAGCACCAAAGCGCTCGGCTTGCTTGCGCATGCTATCCATCAACTCATTGGCATCAATGCCCTCGGCAAAGCCAGGAAAGTTTTCAACCTCTGTGGTGATGGTGAGCTGACCACCAGGCTGCAATCCTTCATAAATTACGGGTTGCAAACCTGCACGACCAGTGTAAATGGCCGCAGTATATCCTGCAGGACCTGAACCAAGAATGACGCATTGCTCAAGTCTTGCACTTGTGTTTTGTGTTGTCATGTTATGATTGTTTTGGGGTATAGGTGTTGATTCACCTATTTCGTTTAATTGCTAAAGTAATGTATTGTGACACACGTGGTGTTTGCTTTACCTTAAATCAATGACCTCAATGCCAGGATGATGCTTTTGATTAAAGCGGAAGTTGTCATCAGCCCAATGCCTGTGGGTGTGCAAACTATTGACGCGTATGCGTGTCCACTCGCCCTTGCTGTCTTTCATTCGAATGGAATAAGGCAGATTGGTTTTTTTGTCAATGACAGCAATGACTAATTGTATGCCATTGTTATGATTCTGTGCCAACATGCGCACCTCATGACACGCCTTACCATGATAGTTGGTATTGGCAATTTTCAAGTTATACCCTTTTTTGTAAAGGTTGATAAAGGTGTAAGGATTTACTTGTTGTAATTCGGCAGCTGTAGGGTTGCTTACATTCACTTCGTCGCTACCATTCATCAGTGTCCACTGTGTGCGACCATCGAACCAGGTTGTTAATGCATTTGACGCTATTTTGAACTTATTGCCTTGCACCTGAATGTGTCCACTCGCTGTTCCTGCCTCATGTGTTCCCTTAAACTGTGTACCTTCGAATGTTGCTTCAATGCCACCGCTATTTTTTAGCTTTGTAGCGGTTTGGTCGAGCACCTGTCGAGCTGTTTGTGCAAAACTTGCCATGCTTACGGCACATGCAGCGCACAAGGTGATGAATATACGTTTAATCTTCATTGATTTGTCTTTTTTTCTATTGATACGTGTCACTCTGCCTATCATATGATGGAACTGCCAACTACCCTACTGCTAACGTTTGGATAAAAAAGAGTCACCACCTTAATAATAGAGCGACACTGCACTTCACACTTATATGTGTGCAAAATGTAATGCTTATGTGCAAAAATAGCAATTAAGATTTAATATGCAAAGTAAAATGTCCAAAAACGCATCTGTGAGGACATGGGGCAGAGTCAAGTGCCAAGTAGGAAATAGGAGTGAACCTTGCATGACTCGTCTTTATATTTTACACTGATGTTGTCTAAACTTATTACGATTCGTTAAAAAGGGAACTCATGGGGCGCTTTTTTATAGAATCGCCTTTCATACTAAAACGCATTCTATGAATCAATCACATATCTTTTTTCTAAATCGTCTCATTAATTTCCGCGGTAAGCGGCAGAACGATAAAGTTAGATAGCTTTACCATCTTACACCTTCGAAAAATGTTAAACTTGCAATAGTTGGGACGACTTCACTCTATTTACCTTTTAATTGTTTCCATTCTCACAAAGAAAATGTAACTTTGTAAAAGTAAATACAAGATACGATTAAATTAAAAGATACACGCTATATATGAAACAATCAGAAGAACGATATATCAGCCTGTTGACGGACTTCGGCTTCAAGCGCATCTTTGGAACTGCCATAAACAAGGATCTACTCATCAACTTTCTGAACTCACTGTTTGGTAAAGAACAAGTTATCAAAGATGTGAAGTATCTTAACAGTGAGAACGTGGGCGACGTATACACCGACCGTAAGGCCATTTTCGACGTGTATTGCGAAAATGAGCAAGGCGAGAAGTTCATTGTGGAGATGCAGAACGCCTTTCAGAAACACTTCAAAGATCGTTCGCTGTATTATTCCACATTTCCTATAAAGGAGCAGGCTCCTAAGGGCGCGGACTGGGACTTTAAGTTGGCACACGTATATGTGGTGGCGTTGCTTAACTTCGATATGCATGACGAGGCTTTTGACCAAGAAGCAATATCACACGACATTGGATTGTTGGACAAGAAAACAAAAAAAGTGTTCAACGACAAGTTGACGTTCAAGTATGTAGAAATTGCAAAATTCAACAAACCGCTTGACAAGTTACATACTATCTATGATAAATGGCTCTATGCTCTGAAAAATCTGTCACGCCTGACTGAACGCCCCAAAGAATTGCGCAATAAAGTGTTCGACAGACTTTTTGAGGAGGCCGAAATTGCAAAATTCTCCAAACTGGAACTTAAGGAGTATGAGGATAGTTTAAAAGCTTACCGCGACATTAAAAACTCTCTTGACACAGCTATGGAACAGGGCTTTGAAAAAGGACGGGCTGAAGGACGGGCAGTAGGACGTGCTGAAGGACGAGCTGAAGGACGGGCTGAAGGACGGGCTGAAGGACGGGCTGAAGGCATTAACTCTCAACGACTGGAAACAGCTCGCTCAATGCTTAAAGATGGGTTGCCTTTAGAAAAAATCATGCGTTACACAGGACTGTCACAAGAGGATATAAGCAAACTATAAGTTGGTGTATAGCCTAAGTTAAGTGCAGATTGATATCAATATACTCTGTCATTTCTATCGTTATACTTTTGCTTTTTCAATCATAATACGATATTTGCATAGAACGATTATTGGACGCAAGGAGCATATAGTAAATATCAAACACACTTTGTAATGTTTTCGTTTTGATATGCTCGCTCAAATTGTTTACAAAAAGGAAGAGGAGGACTTGCCATAACTTAATGTTATGTAAGTCCTCCTCTTGAGGCAAAGTTTATAGTGATGCTATATTAAGAAAATATATTTTGTGCAATCAATAGAAGCTATTTTCACATTGAAAGCACGTTCGCGGTCGCATAACCTACCCCCCAAAAAAATAGAATCAATCAGTAAAACTATCGACGAATGAGTGCCGAAAGAATGTACATTTGCATCATAGATACGGCACGTGCATTTTCACCCCCATTAGGAATGATGATGTCGGCATACTGCTTGGTTGGCTCAATAAACTCATCGTGCATGGGTTTAAGCACATTGCGATATTTGTCAATCAACATTTCGAGCGGATGACCGCGCTCTGCAATGTCGCGTTCAATAACGCGCAACAAACGCTCATCGGGCTCAGCATCAACAAATATTTTAAGATCCATCAAGTCGCGTAACTTTTTGTCATACAAGGCCATAATGCCTTCGACAATAATTACATCGTGAGGTTCAACATGTACTGTTTCTTTTTGTCGGGTACAAGTGAGGTAGGAGTAAGTGGGCTGTTCAATGGCATGCCCATTGCGCAACTCCTCAATTTGATGAGCTAACAAAGGCCACTCAAAAGCATCGGGATGATCGAAGTTGGTCTTTTTACGTAACTCTTCAGGTACGTCCCATTGTGAGTTGTAGTATGAGTCCTGCGGAATGACAGCCACTGTGTCAGCAGGCAATGTGTTGACTATTTTATTCACTACGGTGGTTTTGCCTGAACCTGTTCCACCAGCTATTCCTATAATTAGCATGTTATGTAAAAGATTTGTTATAAGTAGCTGCTCTAATTTATTTTTACACTGAAAGTGCATTATCGGGATGCAGATGTTTCCTTCATCGAAAGTTTCTATTTCCCCCATAACAGGAGGAAACGAAGGGGGCATAGCACCGCGCGCTATGTGACAGAGAATGAAAGATACAGATGCGCCCGAGCATGTGCTTTCAATGTGAAAATAATACCTATTGATAAAATAGTTTTGAGCACCTACTTAATCTTACCAATTTATTCCTTCCACCAAGGTTCGGCCTGTGTGCTTACTGGGCTTTCACCCTCGTCGCCATCAGCATCATCACCAATAGTGTTATCAGCATCGCCACTCTGAATGTCAGCTTCGTTGTCTGAGTGACTTTCTTCAGTTTGCTCGGCTACTGAAGCTACTTCGTCATGGGCTGGTTCTGTTGTCGAAGGAATTTCGGCAGAATGAGCCTCACCACTCTCATGGGGGGTGGCATCCGTTCCGTTGCGCTCAGCGAGATGGTTCAGTAAATGTTCGGGATGCTCAATAGCATCGCGCAAATTGGCTAATTGACGATTGTAAGGTGCTATTTTCAAACCTTCGACGCATACAGCTAAAGCTTCATCAGTGCGTCCCATTTTGTTGAGCGCAATACCCTTTTGCCACATGTAGAACACACGACGTGAGGTGATGCCACCTACTTGTGGGTCGTTTAAGAGTTCGTCAACCGTTTTCAAAAAGTTGTCATAGTCTTGAATGGGCAAGTAATAGTTGAGAGCTAAGAACTGCTTAGTAGTAAGGTTATTGGTGAGCAAGTGTTTGTTCTCTTCAAAGAACTTTTCAGCCTTTTGGCGTATTTGCTGCTTGTCATCGTCTATTTCTGTCTGCTTGTAAAGCGACACATAGAGTGTGAGCAAATCTTTCACACAACTTTCAGGCTTTTCGTCAGCCTCTAAGGCTTTTAAGTAATTCTCTTCAGCCTCGTCATAGTTTTTGGCCAGATAAGCTTTTTTGGCTTGTGTGTAGAGCGTGCATGGATTGTAAGGCTGCAAACTGCCACGCTGTGTTTCGCTTTCAACAGTGGGCAATGAAGAGTCAACATCGCCTAACAACTGCTTGGCATCAACATTGTCGGGGTCTACCTCTAATATATGTTCTAACAGACCCTTAGCTATGTAAAGATGGTGTGCATCGAAGCTATCCTCGGCCATGGTGTAGAGGTCACTCACAGTGTGGGGCAAGTGAATGCAAGTGGCAATGGCACCTTGATTGTTCTGACCTATGCTATAAACCACTTTTGTGCCTTTGTGCAAATGGTCAAATAGGTCGTTGTCTACTATTTGCTGAATATAGAAGTAAAGGTCGCTATCAGTATTGTAATCATGAATAAAGCCAAAACGCTTTGTTGTATTGTAGTAGGTGATACGTCCACGAGCTCCTACATAAGGTTTGCGTTGGTAACCATTATGTTGCCATGCAGGTGCATTGTTAGTTTCGTAGTTTGATTCATAGTCTGGTTGGTCATCAGTTCTAAAGTAGCTACGACGTCCATAGTTAGGATCAACGCTTGCCAAATCAATGTGACCCACAACCTTAGGCTCAGCTACGGGGTCTGCTCCTGTTAATTCATCGGCTGAGTCAGCCTCTTTTTCTTCGCCTATAATGTCGCGCAAAGTCTGTGGCCTTTCTTGTCGGTCGGCTTCGCTAACTGATTGCTGCGCTATGTCTGCTTCATGGCTTGCTGTGAGATTCAACTCTTCAGGCTCATAAGCTGGAGTTTTAACAATGGTGCGTTCGCCTTTAATAGGAACCATAGGCACAGGGCTTTGTGCGCGGAAACTGCGTACATCGGCAGCTGCTATACCACATATTTGTCCGTTTGACTGACGCAATACAATGTACTTGCTAGTTACATACTCAATTTGTCCGGTAACGGTCCCCTCAGTACAAGTTACCTCAATTGTATCACCTGTCTGATAGTTTGTTTTAATAAATGTAAGCATAATTACTTCTAATAATATTATTCATATATAGAGGTGCTGATGACATTCTTTTTTTAGCTGCTTGAACATGATTTGAACCACATTTAAACAAACATTGAATGGGTAAAAAACATCGTTACAGAATTATCATCACCACTCACTATGCAAAAATAATGCTTTTTTCTGTACAACTGAAACACATCTGGGCATTTTTTTAATGCTTAGTTGTGTAAGTTGTTACTTGCATCTAATGGGAATTTAGTAAATTTGCAACCGCTATGGGAGTAACCTCATATTAAAGGGATGTTCTATAAATTAGTTTATATTGTTGGACATTCTTTTTATTCAGCTTGGCCGCTTTTACAGCTTTCACTCGCATTTTGCTGTATTTCAACGACTCACGTAACCCGCTATGCTCGCTGTTGAAGTACAAAAACTGCGTTGCGATAGCTGCAAAAGCAACTTAAGCTAATTTTTAGAACACCCCTAAAAGGATAGAGGTATTGCTCCTTGTTTATCTCAAAGTATCTACATAAGTAGGTATTCAAA
>URDV01000048.1 GCA_900546605.1 uncultured Prevotella sp. | reverse complement strand
ACTTGTTAACCTGTCAACTTGTTAACCCGTTAACCTGAAATTCCGCCAACGGGTTTACTCATAATAAAGCGTCCGTATTTGAACAATTCAAGTAGAATTGTTTGATTACGGACGTTTTTTTTATAGCATTCAACCAATGTGCTTGTATGGCAGAATGATGGGTACGCTATCATAAAATTCTGCTAATGGGTTATTATGGATAAATAAGATAGAATGATATTTTTCAACAGAATGTTTACATATTTATGCTCAATATAAAGCATGAATGCATAAATATATCTACATATCCGCCTTATTGCACAAAAAAGCCGCAAATGAGCGTACATAAATACGAAAAAGCATGAATAAATAAACTTTTTATTACGAAATGCTTGTTGGTATACATTTTATGATTACATTTGCAAAACAAAATAACATAATAAACGATAAACTGTAAGTTGCTTGAAACATTGAGTGAACAAATGAAAGCGACTCCATATAATTACCGAACGTTATGAAAATACAGTTGCGTAGTGCGTTCAGCACCGAAGGAAGACGTATGGCAGGTGCTCGCGCCTTGTGGATAGCCACAGGTATGAAGCGTGAGCGGTTTGGCAAACCCATCATAGCCATTGCTAATTCATTTACTCAATTTGTGCCTGGACATACCCATTTGCATGAGGTAGGTCAGTTGGTAAAACATGAAATTGAAAAATTAGGTTGTTATGCTGCTGAGTTTAACACCATAGCTATTGACGATGGTATAGCCATGGGGCACGATGGTATGTTATACTCATTACCTTCACGCGACATTATAGCTGATTCGGTAGAATATATGGTACAGGCACACAAGGCTGATGCTTTGGTGTGTATATCGAATTGTGACAAAATTACCCCAGGCATGCTTATGGCCGCCATGCGATTGAACATACCTACGGTGTTTGTAAGTGGTGGCCCGATGGAGGCTGGGCAGTATAAGGGTGAGAATGTAGACCTTATCACGGCCATGATTAAAGGTGCTGATAGCTCAGTGAGTGATGCTGAGTTAGCCGAGGTGGAACAAAGAGCCTGCCCAGGATGTGGTAGTTGTTCTGGCATGTTCACGGCCAACTCTATGAACTGCTTAACTGAGGCTTTAGGACTTTCACTGCCAGGCAATGGTACTATTTTGGCCACACATGCCAATCGTCGCCAGCTCTTTAAAGATGCTGCTCAGTTGATAGTGAAAAATGCTTTTAAATATTACGAAGATGGCGACACCAGCGTGTTGCCCCGAAGCATTGCTACTCGACAAGCCTTTTTAAATGCAATGACGCTCGACATTGCTATGGGCGGAAGCACAAACACGGTGCTTCACTTGCTTGCTGTGGCAAACGAGGCCGGGGTAGATTTTAAAATGAAGGACATTGACCAATTGAGTCGTCACGTGCCTTGCTTGTGTAAATTGTCACCTAATACACAAAAGTATTCGGTGCAAGAGTGCAATCGTGCAGGAGGTGTGTTAGGCATATTGGGCGAACTAAGCAAGGGGCACTTGCTTGACCTTACAGCTCAGCGTGTCAATGGTAGCACATTAGGCGAGGAGATAAAAAAATATGACATCACAACTTCGCCCATTGATGCCGAGGCCGACCGTATTTATCATAGTGCACCCAGTGGACATTTCTGCACCCAAATGGGTGCGCAAAACACGCAATGGCAAACGCTTGATGCTGATAGAGCAACAGGTTGTATACGCGACTTGCAACATGCTTACACCAAAGATGGCGGCTTAGCCGTGTTATTTGGCAACATAGCCCAAGATGGCTGCGTGGTAAAAACAGCAGGTGTAGATGAGAGCCTTTGGCACTTTGAAGGTCCTGCTCGTGTGTTCGATTCACAAGAGGAGGCTTGCGAGGGCATTTTAGGCGGTAAGGTGCAAGCTGGCGATGTTGTCGTCATTACACACGAAGGCCCTAAGGGTGGTCCTGGCATGCAAGAGATGTTATATCCCACCTCATACATCAAGAGCCGCCATTTAGGCAAAGCATGTGCTTTGATTACTGATGGACGCTTTTCAGGTGGCACGTCAGGTTTGAGCATTGGTCACATCTCGCCCGAGGCAGCTGCGGGTGGGGCTATTGGCAAAATTGTTGATGGCGATATTATTGAAATTGATATTCCCTTGCGTAGCATATCGGTTCACCTGTCTGATGAAGAATTGGCAGCACGCCCCATGCGTCCCTTGCAACGTAAGCGCGAGGTGAGCAAGGCGCTACGTGCTTATGCCAGCATGGTGAGCAGCGCAGATAAGGGAGGTGTGCGAGAAATTGACTAAGAATCATAAAATGCAGAGGTGGAGCATAGTCTTCACAACGAGGCATTTGTGTTGACAACCATCAATGAGCTGATTTATTTGTTGTCAGCATGTACTTGAATAACCAACTACGCTATGACTTATACTGATAATAATATAACTGGTGCTGAAATATTGATGCGTGCATTAGTTGACGAGGGCGTAACCACACTTTTTGGCTACCCAGGCGGAGCCATTATGCCCGTGTATGATGCACTCTACGATTATCGTGACCAGTTGAATCACATATTGGTGCGCCACGAGCAAGCTGCCACGCATGCTGCTGAGGGTTATGCCCGTGTGAGCGGACAAACGGGAGTTTGCTTGGTAACAAGTGGTCCTGGAGCAACTAACACTATCACAGGCATAGCCGATGCTATGATGGATAGTACACCTATGGTAGTAATTACAGGGCAAGTGGGCACACACATGTTGGGCACAGATGCGTTTCAAGAGTGCGATGTGGTTGACATCACGCAGCCTATTAGCAAGTGGTCTTACCAAATACGTTCGGCCAAGGATGTGGCTTGGGCCGTACATCGTGCTTTTTACATAGCCAGTAGCGGACGCCCAGGCCCTGTGGTATTGGACTTTGCTAAAAATGCTCAAGTAGAAAAGGCTGAATATGTGCCTGGCACCATTGACTTTATACGTAGCTATGTGCCCATACCTCCTACCGATAAACAAAGCATTGCTGAGGCTGCTGCTTTGATTAATGAAGCCAAACGTCCCTTAGTACTCGTGGGACAGGGCGTAGAGTTGGGCAATGCCAGCGAGGAGTTGAGGACCTTTATTGAAAAGGCAGGATTGCCTGCTGGTTGCACCTTGTTGGGACTATCGGCTTTGCCTACTCAGCATCCGCTCAATGTGGGCATGTTAGGTATGCATGGCTCGTTAGGGTCGAACAAAAAGACACAAGAGTGTGACTTGCTCATAGCAGTGGGCATGCGCTTTGATGATCGCATAACAGGCAATTTGGCCACTTATGCCAAGCAAGCTCGCAAAATTCATTTCGACATTGACCCATCTGAAATTAATAAGAACGTAGCAGTCGATGTAGCAGTGTTGGGCGATTGCAAAGAAACCTTGCCTGCAGTAACGGCTCTGCTCGAAAAGAAAGAGCATAGCATGTGGCGCGAAAGTTTCCGTGAGTGGGATGAAAAAGAAAATAGTGTGGTGATAGAACCACAAATTCATCCCACTGAAGGTCCTCTGCGCATGGGTGAGGTGATTCGTCGCGTTACCGAACTTACGCACGACAAAGCCGTGTTGGTAACCGATGTGGGACAAAACCAAATGATGGCCGCTCGTTACTTTAGGTTTACACAAAAGCGTAGCATATTAACCTCAGGTGGCATGGGCACCATGGGTTATGGCTTGCCTGCAGCCATTGGTGCTACTTTTGGTGCTCCTGACCGAACTATATGTTTGTTCTTGGGCGATGGTGGATTGCAAATGACCATTGAAGAGTTGGGTACAATTATGGAGCAACACGCTCCCGTTAAAATCATATTGCTCAACAACAATTATTTGGGTAATGTGCGACAATGGCAGCAACTCTTTTTCAGTCATCGTTATTCATTCACCCCAATGATGAATCCTGACTATGAAAAGATAGCTGAGGCTTACAACATACCTGCGCTCACCATAACCGAGCGTAGCCAACTTGACAAGGGTATTGAAACGATGCTTCACACACCAGGCCCTTTCTTACTGCAAGCAGCTGTGCTTGAAGAGGACAACGTGTTGCCTATGTGCTGTCCTGGACACGATGTTGATGACATGATGCTTGAAGTCTAATCTGAAAACAACGCCTATTTTAAATTATGATGACTACACAAAATGAATCTTCAGCTGTGACGCTTTACACTATTATTGTGTTTTCAGAGAACTTGGCTGGTGTGCTTAATTTGGTGACAAATGTTTTCACACGCCGACAGTTGAACATTGAGAGTTTAAATGTGTCAGCTTCAGGCATAGAGCATGTTCACCGTTACACCATTACTTGCTATACTGATGAACACACGGTGCAAACCATTGTGAAGCAGCTTGAAAAGAAAATTGATGTGATACAAGCACAATATTTCACCAGCGATGAGATATTTGTGATGGATCAAGCTCTTTATAAAATTGCTACGGCTCGCTTAATTGAGAATCGTAACATATCAAAGGCCATTCGACAGTATGACGGAAAAATAGTGGAAGTAAACTCTACCTATGCCATTGTGTCGAAAGAGGGATTGCCCGAGGAAACACTCGAACTTTATCACAAACTTAAGGGCTATGGCTGCATTCTGCAGTATGTTAGCTCAGGGGTTGTGGCTGTTACTAAGAGCCACCGTGAGGAGTTGAACGAGTTCCTTGAGTTGCGTGAAGAAGAAAAACGCGCACAAAGCACATCAGGTGTTGAACTTTAGGTAGGTGTACAAGTACAGATATATGGATGGTTCAAAAAACTGAACCATTTATGAGAAGTGTGCTATATAAAATACAAGTGCACAATTCTGATATTGAAACCTATTCAGCAAAATAGAAACTTTAATTAACCAACACAGGGCAACTGCCGAAAAAAATAACGTACAGTTGCTCTGCAAAAAAACTAATAGATATGGCACAATTGAATTTTGGCGGTGTTGTAGAAGAAGTAATCACACGCGAAGAATTTCCTTTGGAAAAAGCACGTGAAGTGTTGAAAAATGAAACTATCGCTGTATTAGGATATGGCGTTCAAGGCCCTGGACAAGCTTGCAACTTGCGCGACAATGGTTTTAATGTAATCGTAGGTCAGCGTCAGGGTAAAACATATGACAAGGCTGTGGCCGATGGTTGGGTTCCTGGCGAAACTCTCTTCTCGCTTGAGGAAGCAGCCGAAAAGGGTACCATCATTTGCATGTTGCTCTCTGATGCAGCACAAATGCAGTTGTGGCCCACTTTGAAGAAGCACCTTACTCCTGGCAAGACTCTTTACTTTTCACATGGCTTTGCCATTACTTGGAATGACCGCACAGGTGTTGTTCCTCCTGCCGATGTTGATGTTATCATGGTAGCACCTAAGGGTTCAGGTACCTCACTCCGCACCATGTTCCTTGAAGGCCGTGGCTTAAATTCATCATATGCCGTTTATCAAGACGCTTCAGGCAATGCCACCGAAAAGGTGTTGGCTTTTGGTGTTGGCATTGGCTCTGGCTATATGTTTAAAACAGACTTTAAGCGCGAGGCAACCAGTGACCTTACGGGTGAGCGTGGCTCTTTGATGGGAGCTATTCAAGGCTTGTTCTTGGCTCAGTACGAAACATTGCGCGAACATGGCCACACACCCTCTGAGGCTTTCAACGAAACCATCGAAGAGTTTACACAGTCTTTGCTCCCTATGGTAGGCAAGAATGGTATGGACTGGATGTATGCTAATTGTTCAACTACTGCACAGCGTGGCGCTCTCGATTGGATGGGTCCGTTCCATGATGCCATTAAGCCCGTTATGGAGAAACTCTACAATAGCGTAGCAACTGGCAACGAAGCACAAATTTCAATCGATGCCAATTCAAAGCCCGACTACCGTGTAGGTCTTGAAAAGGAACTCAAGGCTATTCACGATAGCGAAATGTGGCGTGCTGGCGAAACTGTACGTAAACTTCGTCCTGAAAACAATTAAGGGATATTCTATAAATTAGCTTGAACCGATTCTGCAGCTATCACAAAGCGGATTGTTGCAGAATCGGTTCAATTTTATAAGTAGGTATTCAAAATATCCTTATAATACTTTTCATTTCCACTTACGCCACTTTTTATCTCAATACAGACAGCAATGTTTGTCATTAAAAACTAATTCACAGTGCATCATTAATACGTACTTTCTAAGTAATACGTAGGAATCATAACTCTACTTTATCTCTTTTGCAAATGGCATGAAGATAAAGTAGAGTTTTTTTATAACTATTGCAGTTCAGTAAAGTATTCGATGGTACTTGAAATAATGTTCATCCGATTGGTACACTTTTGTAACACTAATGAAACAGCTTTGTCATACTTTTGCACTCAAAAGTAAGGTTGTATGGATTACGTGTTCCATACTTTATAGAAACTAAATGGCTAAGTAAAATTGTGTCAATTATGGCCACAATAATTGTCTTGCTTCTTGGGCTAAGCATCTTTTTAAAACCGCTATGTCCATGTGTGTGGGGGCAGGAAAAACCTTCAGAATGCCAATTCGTAATGAAGGGGTTAAGTTTGAAAGGTAGAATGCACACGGCTTTATCTTTTAGCCGAATTGGACAAAACTAAAACTAAAAGAACGTACACAAACTAAACTTCATGTCAAAATGAATTTAAAAACTTTACTACTAACAACCCTTGCCGTCAGCTTATCGGCAACAATCAAAGCTCAGGTACAAGAACCAGCCCGCCCGAAGTTGGTTGTAGGTTTGGTTATAGACCAAATGCGATGGGACTATTTGTACCGTTACATGTCACATTATGGAGAAGGTGGTTTCAAACGATTGCTTAACGAGGGATACAGTTGCGAAAACACGCGCATACCCTATGTACCCTCAGTTACTGCCATAGGGCATAGCTGTATCTACACAGGTTCCGTGCCCAGCATACATGGCATTGCAGGCAACAATTTTGTAAAGAACGGTAAAAAAGTGTACTGTACTGATGATGCTAATGTTAAACCAGTTGGCACAACAAACAAAGCTGGACTCATGTCACCGCGCAACTTGTGGGTTACCACTCTTGGAGACGAACTGCGCATGGCTACCAATGATCAAGCAAAAGTGGTAGGCGTGGCTTTGAAAGACCGCTCATCAATTCTGCCCGCAGGCCACAATCCCAATGGTGCCTATTGGTTTGACGATGAAACGGGACACTTCATCACAAGCACCTACTACACCAAACGTCTGCCTAAGTGGGTTGAAAACTTCAATGCACAAGGCTTGGTTGCAAAATATTTATCCTCACCTTGGAATACACTTTACGACAAAGCTTCGTACACACAAAGCACGTCTGACCTTACGGATTATGAGAGTAGCATAAAACCTGGGGTTAATGCAACATTGCCTCTCGACTTACCTAATTTATCTAAGCAATATGGCTATGGAATCATACGCAATACTCCTTGGGGCAATACACTCACATTTGACATGGCCAAAGCGGCTGTTGAAGGTGAAGAACTTGGCACTGACAATACAACTGATTTGCTAACGGTGAGTTGCTCAAGCACTGACTACATAGGACATCAAGTAGGCACCAATGCCCTTGAAACAGAAGACACCTACTTGCGACTTGACCGTGACCTCGCGGCTTTTTTGTCATTTTTAGACCAAAAGGTGGGACGCGGGCAGTACTTACTTTTCTTAACGGCAGACCACGGAGCTATGAATAATGCACGCTACCTTATCGACCATCGCATCCCTGCAGGTAGTTGGAACGAAACTCAGGCAAAAGTGAACCTAAACAATGCTGTGACGAAGGCATTGAATGTGACGAGCCTGCAGGTAGTAAACCATGTAATGAACAACCAAGTGTTCATTAACCACGAAGTTGTTGCTTCGCATGCAATAGAACTTGACAAGGTGAAGCAAATAATTGTACAACAACTTGAACAAGATGCTGCTGTGCTTTATGCCGTTGACATGGATAAAGTTGTCACAGCACCTCTGCCCACAGATGTCAAAGAACGCATAATCAATGGATATAACCGCGAGCGCAGTGGCGATATACAAATTATTCTGAAACCAGCTTATTCACCACATGGCCTCAAAGGAACAGACCATGGAGCATGGAACCCCTACGATACCCACATACCCCTTGTGTTTATGGGATGGGGAATTACTCCAGGTGCCAACACGCGTCAATGCTTCATGACAGACATCGCTCCCACCATTGCTGCCATGTTACACATTCAAGCTCCTAGTGGCTGTATTGGCCAACCCATTCAACTTCGCCAAAATTGATACCACGTATTATCCTTATAGCTTTATCCCATATTTCCGAATGCCTTCATTCATCATATGTGATGGCATAAATTCCTTCATACAGTCGACAATGGTATTGAGCATCCGTTCTTTAATACAATCTTCCCTGATGTATAAGGATATGCGTCTTTGTGAAAGATAGTCGCCTTCTATCTTTCTCACATTCTTGCGCTGCGCCTCGCTTAAGAAAGCAAGGTGAAGCTCTGGAATAATGGTGAAGCCTCCGTTATTATCTACAATGCGAATCAAAGTGTCAATGCTGCCAGCTTCATATATATGCTGCCCTTTGCTTCTCGCTTTACAGAAGGAGAAGGCACTGTCTCGAAGGCATTGCGCTTCTTTCATAATCCACATATTCTCATGCTCCAGATTTTCAGGCTTGAACACGGGTAGCTTGCGCCAGCAGGTTTCCGATAAATATACGTAGAAGCATTCTGTGTAAAGCGGAATCTCCAATATCCCTTTACGAAGTTGGTCTGAGACAGCGATGCCGACGTCTATATCTCCATTTTGCAAAAGATTAAACATTTCTTTTGATTTCATCTCTTGTATTGAGAGACTTACTTTTGGATAGTCTTTTCTGTAATGCTTGATAAAATCAGGAAGAATGTAAGGGGCTATGGATGGTCCTACGGATAGAGACAAAGATTGGGTTATTTGGTTCTTTTCCTCAGCCACGAGTTCTGCTATTTTCTCAAACTCTATCAGAGTCTTTTTGGCCTGAAGGATGATTTTCTCTCCGACACTTGTTGGGGTTACTTGTTTGTTGGTGCGGTCAAAGATACGCACGTCCAGTTCGTCTTCCAACTTCTGTAGCATGGCGCTGAGAGTGGGTTGGGATACATTACACGAGTCAGCAGCCTTTACAAAATTGCGGAAGCGGCTGATGGCTACGATATATTTGAGTTGTTGCAAATTCATCTTGCTCTGAGTTTACATATTAATTGTGTCATGTTGCCCATAGGACAGAACACGCACCAAGTTCTTGGGCGATAGATGATGGTAAGCAGTACACCAACAATCAGCGAGGTGAGCATGATGCCATAGAGACCGAAGGCAAACTGTGCCTTCCACGGCTCAATCTCTACTGTGTAAGCCCAATGCCATGGCACGTTAAAGGTCCATAGCAGATGAATGGTCTGACGGAGATTTTCAGTGCCTTCAGCTACCATTATGGTAAGAATTATCATCTGGATAAAGAAGAACATGAAGAACAGGAGAAAACCATGACGAAACCATTTAGACGAGATCCATCTTGGTGCCACTTTCTTACGCGACCACCCCAAGGTATTCCCTAATTGCAAGAAGAGTTGTCCTCTCCCACAATAGTTGTTGCAATATCCTTTTCCACCACCGAATATCGCCATAATCAGCGGAATCAGAAAGCAGATGACTCCAAGCCATGCGAACACTATGTTGAAAAATCCGAGAGTGAAATAAGTAGCAGATACAAGCCACATATAGTCACTCCATTTTTTATTATTTTGTTTTGCCATAAGTCAAATTTAAGATATTAAGTAGGTGCTTAAAATTAGTTTATATAATCATGTTTAGAATGAGTCGATATGCCTTGGCGCACTCTTTCGCCCATAAACATAGGTTTCATCGGTCACGTAGCCCGCTACGCTCTCTCTTCAACCTATGTTTCTGAACCTTTTCGTTAAGCCAGATGAGCAAAAGAAAACTTGCTTTCATTTTGCCATGGCGAGAAAAGGTGCGCGAAAGCGAACGAAATACTGCACCCATTCATATCAACTAAATTTAAACACCTACTTAAACGGGTTGTTTTAGTACTTTGTGCATCACTCCCGCTGGACAGTTTTTCTCGCAGATACCACAGCCAATGCACTTCTCTTCATCTATTAGTGCGTAGCATCCCTTGTATATGCTGATGGCATCCTTAGGACATACTTTCACACAAACACCACATGCCACGCAGCGGTCTTGTTCGTTAATTGCTTTATACTTAGCCATATAAGGGGTAGATATAAGTAGGTGAGTAGGTATTCAAAATTAGTTGATATAATCATGTTCAGAATGAGTCAATATGCCTTGGCGCATTCTTTCGCCCATAAACATAGGTTTCATCGGTCACGTAGCCCGCTACGCTCCATCTTCAAGCTCTGTTCCTAAACGAAATACTGCACCAACTCATATCAACAAATTATGAATACCTACTTAAAAGAAAATCTTATGAATTCAACTTCTTACTCTGTACGCCTTCCTTTTCCAGAATTTCTTCCAAGAATTCAGAAGCATCTGCCACGCAAAGAGGACATTCGCGAAGCACTTTTCCAGTGCCAGCACCTTTGAGTAATTTACATTGTGTGGCACCATTGCGCAGCTTGAATTTATCCATAATTTGTCTCATGCCCTTGATAGCTTTCACTTTGTCCTGAGTGGCAAGTCCGAGTACGATGCCTGCTCCAACGATGGCTCCACAAGTACCCTCCATATTACCCATACCTGCTGCAAAGGCATTACCTGCATTCTTGATGGTTTCTTCTTCCATTCCAGTGAAGTCGTAGTAAGTGCAGAGCACAGCTTGGGTGCAATTATGCGAACCACAACGTTTCTTCTCTGCTGCCATTTCTTTTCTTGTTTCCATATTATTTTTCCTTGATAATTAATGATGTCATCTAAACTTTTCTGACGAAGATTATATTTAAACTTTTATCTCTCATAAATTCAATCTTTACCTTTCTTTCTGACCGTTTTTTGACATCTCATTGGTCGTGTAGCTCGCCACACTCCCTCTTCAATGCCCCAAGATAGTGCAAACCGAATGCAAAAAGCCAAGCTTGCTTGAGATTTTTGCTGAGGTGCAGCCTATCTTATACAAAAAACGCTTCAAATGGCAAATCTTGAATTTCATAAAAGTTTAGACGAATCAATTTGTTCTTTTGATTTCGGGTACAAAAATAACGCTTTTATTATAGATGCATAAAAGATGTCAGCTATGCTTTTATAAACAATTTCTATTGTTGTGGTATTCGGCAATTATTTTAAGTATGTCACAGTCGTTATATACTTATTAAAATCATTCGGTTATTACGTACGCTAAAGGTGTTTAGCATGTGCTAAACACTTATGCATATTAGTGTTCTAAATCGTCCAGCCAATAGGTGGACGATTTAGAATATAAATATACTTCGTTCTTTAGCATCACATCTATGACAAAGTTAAGTATCTGCATTGTGCTTA
>URDV01000047.1 GCA_900546605.1 uncultured Prevotella sp. | reverse complement strand
CTTTAACATAATAAGTGGTGTAAAGCATACTTACTTGTTAACCTGTCAACTTGTTAACCCGTTAACCTGAAATTCCGCCAACGGGTTATTAATACCTATTAACCCGTTAACTTGTCAACTTGTTTACCAAATTCGTTAATATTATGCTTGTTCGCGTCTTAATGGGTAGTTACCGCGCAATTGTTCAAATAGTTCGGGGTGTTGCTTCAGAGCAAGGCTGTCGCGTAGTGGGTCGTATAGGCGCAATTCTTCGCACATGGTGTGGCCTATGCCTTCGGGATAATAAGCAAAGCCTTGGGGAAGTGTGGGGGCAGCTATGTGGGCAAAACTGGGCAAGGTAAGTCCAAAGTGACGTGCTACGATTTGTAATGCCATGCGTGTGCCATTGGCTTTACCATCGGCACTATAGCCTGCTATGTGTGGGGTGCTGATGAATGCTTGTTGCAATAGTTCACGGTCAATGTGTGGTTCATTCTCCCAAGTGTCAATAACTGCGGCTTGCAATTGTTTTGAGGCAAGGGCTGCTTTTAGGGCTGCTGTGTCGACCACCTCGCCTCGGCTGCTGTTGATGATAACGGCTCCTGGGCGCACTTGGCTGAAAAAGCTTTGATTGGCCATGTGATAGGTGGGGTGAGCACTTGTGCTTTCGTGGGTGAGTGGGGTGTGAAAGCTAATGATGTCGGCTTGCTGTGCAACCTCGCTGAGTGTAGCAAAAGCTGCTGTCCCTTCGCGCTCGGCACGTGGTGGGTCGCAGAGCAGAATGTGCTTAAAACCGAGGCGTTGGGCCATGTTTAGCACTTGAGTGCCCACGTGGCCTACCCCAACAATGGCTAAGGTGAGGTGAGCAAATGTGCTGCGGTCAAGAGTGGCGGGGGCTTGAAGTGGGGTGTTGGGAGTGAAATGGTCTGTCCAACAACCATGAAGGGCAAGTTGTAATAAACAGCATTCAACGTATTGGGCCACGCTGCCAGCATTGCAACCTGGGCAGTTGGCCCAAGCTATGCCTGCTTGTTGCAAGTAGTGAGTGTCGATGTGGTCATAGCCTATAGTGGCTGTAGCAATGATTTTTACGCTTGAGCCTTGTAGCAACTGTTGGTTGCAATGGGTGCGGGTGCGAATGATGAGGGCATCGGCATTACGTACATCGTCGGCACTAATGTCGGCACCAGGCAGATAGGTGCATTGCCCTAACTGTTCGGCATAGCCGCGTATGTAGGGTATTTTTGAGTCAATGATAAGTTGCATAATACAAAAGGGGGTTGTTGCGCGATGTGTAAAAAAGTTTAGATCAGTTCTATGCTGAGCACTTACTTAAATGTGCGGATGTGCAGATGTCACTCTTATATTTGTGCAAATAAGGGTAAGCATCTGTACATCCGCACATGTACACATTTGTACGTTAGCGAAAACGTTCATTATTAGTGTCGTTGACGGCGAACGCTTAGTCCTCCGCTACGAGTTGAGGTGGTTTTAGCTTTAGGAGTTTTCGTTTTTGTAGCTTTAGTTTTAGGTGTGGAGCTTTTGGCTGTGCTCACCTTAGTGCTACTACGACGCGAGGGAGCAGAAGAGCGACGCGAACTACTGCTGCTGCGACGGCTTGACTTGCCTGCTGCTGCAATAGAGTCGGCTTCAACTTGTGCTAAAGAGTCGGCACGTAGTTTGGCATAGTAGGCACTATCGCGTCCATAAACGTGCTCTTGCACATCGACCAATTGTTTCTCAATGCGTTTTTGTTCGCGAATCATGGCCGAATCATCAGTACAATAGTTAGATAGCAAGCGGTCTTGCAAGTTGACGGCTTTGTAAATGTCGCCCTTGTAGCACTTCATGGTGAAAAAGTCGTCGGCAGACATGGTAGCAGCATTGTTGAGTGATGACCCCATGAGCATGAGCTTGCCTAAATAAGGAGCAATGTCGCTCATTCTGACCCAAAACATGGGGTATTGTGCCAATTCGCCACCAAAGTCGCTATCGCCACGTTTGAGCACAGGACAAAGGGCTGTTACCTGACTGCGGAAGGTGGCTGTGTGCTGGTCGTAGTAGGTACTCTCTTTAATAAAGTAAGCCTTTACTTCGTCAGAGGGGATGTCGGCATCGTTGACGCGCACCTTATCGCCCTTTGACTCGTAAAATATGTGGTAACGATCCATGAGTTGCTTGGCCGTTACTTCATTTTTGGCTGAAAAGTCTTCGTTGCCATCCAACTTGTAGTCATAAGCCTTAATTTGCTTGCGTAGCAAAAGCTTGAACAGGTAGGTGAACAAGTTCTCGCGCCCATCTTGTGGCGTGGTGGGATAGTAGAGCACCGCATTGGCGTCGGTGGTGAGGTCGAGTGTGCGATACAAATCGCGACGCCACGCAGCATCGCTGGGCATGCTCTGTGCTGTGGGAAACTCGCGGTAGGAACTGCCTTGTGGGGCATTTAGCTGCTGTTCTTGTCGAGCTTGTTGTTCGGCACGGCGACGTGGGGGCTGTGCTTGTGCCTGCTCGGTAAAAGCCGTAGTGCAGAGCAACAAGGCAAGGGCTAATATTTTATTCATGAGCTTGTGTAGTTGTGTGGAGGGTGTACCTGCGAAGCAATGTGTTAGTTAACAATCACTTCAAGGCTACCATTAAGGTTGCGGGCTATGCCGTCAGGACCGATGGCACGAACCTTAGAGATGTAAAAGCGCTGTCCGCGGCGCAGTTCGCGCATGAGGTTGCGTTGGTTTTCGGTAAAGTTGGCACCTGCTGAGGGTTCAGGACGGAAGTTGCCCATGCGGTCGGCAAATACGGTTTCGAAACTGAGAACCTTGAAGGGAATGTTAAGTAAACCATCGTCAATGGCGGCTCCTAATCCTGCTGCACCAATAATGGTTCCCTTGGCTATGCGGCCACCACGAAAGCGGTCGGTGCCTACTTGAATAAAGGCAGTAGGATCGGGCAACTTGCGCACTTGGAAGGTGAATGTACCCATGTTTTGTTGTTTGCCTGCTACCGTTCCACTCACGCTGAAGGTTACGTTTTGCCCTACATGAGCAGGGCGAGCCGTGTATTTGCCAGGACCGGTTTGGGTGAGTGTACCACCCGTCATGCTGAGGTGTACCCCAGCATTGCCACCAGCAGCGGTTACGCTAATGGGGTTGTTAAAACCAGCATAGAGCACGTTCATAAGGTCGGCAGCTACAGTAGCACCTGTTGGAGGTGCAATAACGTTATACTTTTGCGTAAAGTTACGACGTATAATGTCACCTGCAGCATTGGGCATGAGAATGTAGCCTGAAAAACTATATTGTCCAGGTCCGCCTACGGTAAAGTTGTATGAACCATCGGCAGCAATGCGTCGACCGTTTACATAAATTTCGGGACGCTGTGTGGTGTCAATGGCAGCCATAAATATTTTAGAGCGGAACTGGTCGCCAGGGTAAAGGGTAGTAGCTTCGGCCGACACGTAGGCATTGAGTTGGTTTACGCGAATGTCTTTTAGGTCAATGTTGGCTAATAGGTCGTGTATTACTTCATTCTCGGCCTTACGCACATCGCTTTGTAGCTTGGCTAACATGGTAACGGCAGCAATTGAAGGCATTTCTTCAAACATATATTGCTGCCAATTTTTACCCACATTGTCTTCGCTTTTGGGCACAGCGGTAGAAAGGTTGGAGGCAATGATGGCTTGTTGACGTGGGTCGGTAACAAGACTTAAAATGCGTTGGCGAAAAGAGTTGATGGCAGCATAAAGCTGTTGCCCCTTGCCACGAGCAGGAGCTAACATAATGCGGTTGGAACCTTCAAGGTCTTCTTTGTTCTGCAAGTTGTCGGGGTCGGCATCCTTGCCATCGGCTTCGCGTGCAATGGCCCAACGTAGTTCACCCGCAAAGTTATAGAGAGAGTCGCTCATGCGCTTCACCTCCATGGCCTTGTCGTACCAAGGCTTTACCTTGGTAGGGTTCGACTTGTAGGCTGCTGCAAAGTCGGCATAGAGTGCTTGGTTCTCCTTCATAGCGTTGCTTGTGGTACGCTTCAAGCTATCGCCTATCAGACTGAAGCCCTTGAGCACATCGCTCGAAACGTTGAGGGCTAACATGGCCATCAACACGATGTACATTAGGTTAATCATCTTTTGGCGTGGAGAAACCGGTCTTTTCTTTATGGACATTGTTTAAATGTGTGGGTCGGGGGTTATTCTTTGTTCGATGTTTGCGGAATGTTGACTGATAAGGCTTCAATCATGCGGCCATAAACCGCATTAAGCTCTTTGATGCGTTTGGCCAACTGGCGTGTTTCATCGTTAATTTGTTCAATGGTGCCCACCTGCTTGCTAATGCTTTGAAAGTGCAAGTCGTAGGTTTTGTTAATAGCGGTAAGGGTACGGTTGAGGTTAGACATCTCTTCGCTATCATGTGCAAGGCGCGCGCTTTGTTCGTCAACCTTTTTAAAGGTTTCAGCTAATGTGCGTAGCTTGTCAATGTATTCTTGTGTAGCCTCCTCCATTTCGGGCGAGAGGGCTGCTTGTGCGCGGTGTAGCAATTCATCGTTTGCCAAACGTATGATTTCGGCCAAACGCTTAGCTTCAGCATCGAAGGGGGCAGCACCAGCGGGTGTGGCAGCATCAATAGCAGCTTGAGCGGCTTCGGCGGCAGTAGTAGAGTATTGAACTGAGTTTGTAGTTGTGGCTTGAGCCGCTGACTCTGTAGCAGGAGCTGCTTGAGGGGCTTGCGGTGTTTGCTCTGTTGTAGCGGCTGTGTTAACAAATTGGGGAGCAGAAGTAGGCTGTACCACAGCAGCAGAAGTGGCAACAGGTTGCTGTGCCACAGTTGTAGTGTAGGGCTGCTGTGTGACTGTAGCTTGGCTTTCGGCCTCGTCATCATCATCAGTGTCAAGACCTAACTTGGCAGCTATTTCATCATCCGTTTCATAGTCGCGAGGCAGTTCCTTGCCAATTTCGTCTTTATCAAAGGGACGGTCAAAGGCCGAAAGGAAGAATACAACCACCTCAGTACCCATACCAATAAATAGCATGAAGTTACCACCTGGCAAGTGGGTAAGTTTGAAGAGTGCACCAAGAATTACGATAGATGCACCCCATGAATAGGCGTAATTAAGAAATGTTTGTCCAGGCACACTATCCATCCAGTGTTGCAAACGGACTACAATATTTATTTTGCTCACGGTGCTATATTAATTTGAGGAGAGATATATTACTTTCTTTTTTTTGCATTGCTGGTGGCACTTGTGGTGTTAGCCTTAGAGCGCACGCAGCGGAAACCTATGTATGAACGGGGCTGATTTTGATACTCCCAGGTGCGCCATGCCGAGCGTATGTATGACATGGGATCCTTCCATGATCCACCACGCACACTCTTGCGTTTCAGCACATAGGGGTCCTCAATGGCCGCGTCGTAGCTGAGTTGAGGGTTGAGGTCGGCCATGGCATCTACTCCCGCTTCGGTGTAGACGGTGCTTGTCCATTCAGCCACGTTGCCCGCCATGTCGAACAGTCCGTTAGAGTTGGCTCCGTAAATACCTACGCGTGAGGTAATAAGGTTGCCATCATCGGTGTAGTTGCCGCGGTCGGGTTTAAAGTTAGCATAGAAGCATCCTTCTTTGCTTTTAGCTTCAATACCATCCCAGGGGTAGGGGTTACCCTCTTTGCCACGGGCGGCATATTCCCATTCCACTTCAGTTGGTAAGCGATAGCGTTGAATGTAGCGTGCCTGTGGTCCAAGTCCTTTGAGCAAGAAGTTGGTGCGCCATGCACAAAAGGCTTGTGCTTGTTCCCAAGTAACACCTACTACAGGGTAGTCATTGTAGTTGGCCGACGAAAAGTAGAGCTTCATATACTGCTCATTGTTGGCATTGGTAAAGTCGTTCACCCATACAGTGGTGTCGGGGTAAACAGGCACGATGTACGTGTTAAGAAAGTCATAAAGGCTTGACAGCGGGCGTTCAATGGTTTGTCGTACAATTTGTCCATTGTCGTCAATGTAAGCAGTGTCCTTTGAAATCATTACCACCTCATCGGGGTCGGTAGGGTGGTCGGTATTGAGTGAACGTTCTTTAGGGTCGAGACGATATTTGCGCAATGCGGCTTTTTCGTAGTCGAACACCTCGTAGCGGTAGTTGAGTTGCTTGGTGTCAATCATGCGTGTGCCGTCAATGGGGTGCGTGTAGTAAACGCTGTTAATGGCACGCTCTTGATCCTCGTTGGGCTTACGTGGCAAGGGCTTGCTCCAATTAAGGTGGGGCGTAACGGGGTCACCATTACGGTCTACCTCAATTTTATAGGTTTCGTCACCGCCATATTGTGGGTCAGCAAGGCGTTCGCGAATGATGGAGTCACGTACCCACTCTACAAATTGGCGATACATAGAGTTAGTTACTTCAGATTGGTCCATCCAGAAACCATCTACCGAGATGTCTTTTTGTGGTGTAACCGTACCCCAAAGTGAATCGTTCTGTTCAAGTCCTACCTTTAAGTAGCCACGTTTTATCTCAACCATACCATAAGGTGTGGGTTCGGTAAATGAGGCTGCGCGTGAACCTGTCACTTCGCCACCGCTCATCATGGCTTTGCTACTACCCATGCATGAACCCATGAGGCCGCATAGGGCTAATGTTGCCAATATGTATATGAATGTATGTTTCATCTGTTTACTCGTTACGCTACGCTTGCTGGTTACACTCGTAGTTGAGTGTGGGGCTTGCTATGCTCGCGAATGTGTTGATTTATATAAAAAATGTTTGGTCTTGAAGAATCGTAAATCCGCTTGTTAGTGGGATGGGGTTATGAATGCTTTATGTATAAGCATAATGGCCTTACAGCCACCTAACGCTGCGGTGAACGTTTTTGCCTTTTTTGCTTAGGTTGAGGTCGAGGTGGTAACCCAGCGTTATTTCATGCTGACCAGCTCCTAACCCCATGCCTGATGTGTTGGCCTCGTAAGAGTAGCCTAAGTCAATGCCATGAAAACGCCCCCCTACAAAGCCCGTAACAGAGTGCTGTGGGCTATAGCCAAGTCCTGCGTAGAGTTGCTTTTTGGCATGGTTGTACTGTACGCGAGCTGTGATGTCAGCCCTAAAGGCCGCCCCATCGTAGCGCAACAAAGCCGAAGGCGTTATAGTATAAAACGAATTGCGAAGCGGAATATTGTATCCACCCATCAAATTGTAGGCACTTTTAACTTTGTATTGGTTTGTTTCGCCCAAATAAATGGTAGGCGCTGTGAGGTGTTGCATGGCTATGCCAACATTCCAATGTCGATGCATATAGTATAGGCCGACAGAGGCATCGAATTTTGAACCACTTAAGTCGGTGGTGGGGAAGGCAGGGTCGTTAGCATCGCCCAAGTCGGCCTTTGAGCCATTAAGCGACTCATTCAGCATGTCGGCCTCGGCACCAATGCTGAAGGTGCCACCCCATAGCTTAAAGTGATAGGCATATTGCACCGTAAAGCGCTTGTGACTAAAAAGGCCAATAGCGTCATTTTGAAATATAGCCCCTATGCCATGTCGTGTGCGCCCTAACTGTAGTGCCATGTCAGCTCCAGCATACATGGTGCTACCTCCGTCTTCGTAACCAGCAGCATGGGTTTGGATAGCTGCCGTTATGTTAAGCTGCGGTGAGCGACCTACTGCTGCTGGGTTGAGTTGTGGCTCAATGAGCCAATAGTGTGACAAGGCAGGGTCTTGTTGGGCAAACGCACTAAGGCTCGCAACCATTGTGGCTGCGAGCACACCTATAATATATAGTGTTATACGAATAGAGCGCATTGGCTATTAAGCAGGTGTCCCCATTAAGGGGTTTGTTTGTGCCTAATGTTGGGCATTCAACAATGCTGACTGAGAGGTGAGTGAGCTAAGCTACTTCACTATTAAAGCCGACAAATACAGTTTAATTCTGTATGGCAAGGCATATCAACTAAGTCAGAACATGATGATGTAAGTAGTTGCTTTTTTTTGAAAGCCTACTTGTAAGTAGGTAATCAAGCGATTTTGTGTTATGATGTAAAAATCTTTATGAAAGCCTACTTAATGGTGCAAATTTAGTGCATTTTTTTATGACCACGTTTTTTTAGGAGCATGTTTTTTATACTAACGTATGTATAGTAGCATGATTCATGAAATATTTGCAAATGTACATTCGGGTTGTGTTCGTGAAGCGTTCGGGATGTAATCGGGTTAACGGGTTAACGGGTTGACGGGTTAACAGGTTGACGGGTTAACAGGTTGACGGGTTAACGGGTTGACAGGTAAGCATGTTATACACCACTTATTATGTTAAAGTCAGACAGGTAAAAATTTAAAATGCTTGACAAACTTACCCGTCAACCTGTTAACCCGTCAACCCGTTAACCCCCCGTTACCCTAATGCTGTAATGTTGTGCTTGTGGGACGGAAGGCACGCACCATGCGTTTATTGCCAAAGGCATCGCGGCGCACCTCGGCACGTTCAAGTCCAAGGTGAGTAAACATGGCTGCTGTTTCGTCAACATAAGCACGGTTGCCCTCCACTAATAACGCACCGCCAGGTGCAAGCCACGTAAGTGCCAGATGAGCCAAAGCACGATAAAATAGTTGCGGGTCGGCATCAGGAACAAATAAGGCCGTGTGTGGCTCATGCTGTAGCACATGCTCATCCATGTCGGTTTGTTCGCTTTGACATATGTAAGGAGGATTGCTCACAATGATGTCATATGGCATGGCTGATGGTTGGGGCTCCTGTAGCAAATCATACTCAAAAAAATGAACGTTAGCCGATAATTGTTGAGCATTAAGTTGTGCCACTTTGAGGGCACGAGACGAAATGTCGCAAGCCTCAACTACAGCTTGCCCACCCAATAATAGCTGTAAACTGATGGCTATGCAACCAGACCCTGTGCCAGCGTCAAGCACATGTAGCGGACGCTCAGAATTGACATGCAAAAGTGAAACTGTTTCAGCGGTCCATGCCACTAACTCTTCCGTTTCGGGACGAGGAATGAGTACATCGGGCGTAACGTTGAAACTATGACCACAAAAAAGGGCATGCCCCAATACATATTGCACGGGTATGCCTTGCAATAACTCGTTACACATTAAGTGCAACCTTTGCGCTTCATCTTCAGAAAATTGCCTAACTTTGTCGGCATAAATGTCGGTACGGCTCACACCAAAAGCCTCTTCAAATAACAAGAAGGCAATGGCACGGGCCTCGCCCTCACTATAGCGTTGGGCAAGGGCCGACCGCAGGTGTATGTAATCTTGGTTCATAGCAACGGGGTTATGATGGGTCTTAGCAGTCATGGCGCGTAGGCCGAGGCATGCTACTGGATGTTTTAAAAAAGAAGAAAAGATGAATTTGACCAACGAACAATATATGCGTCGGTGTATTGAACTGGCTCGTTACGGACAGATGCATGCGGCTCCTAACCCTATGGTGGGGGCGGTAATAGTATGCAACGGACGCATTATAGGCGAGGGATACCATGCCGTGTGTGGCAAGGGACATGCCGAGGTAAATGCTATTAACTCCGTAAAGCCAGCCGATCGTGCTCTGCTGAAGCAAAGTACGATCTATGTGAGCCTTGAACCTTGTGCACATTATGGCAAAACGCCCCCTTGTGCATTGCTAATAGTGAAAACGGGCATTCCGCGTGTGGTGGTAGGCTGCGTTGACCCCTTTGCTAAGGTACAAGGACGTGGCATAAGCATATTGCGCGAAGCTGGGGTAGAGGTAACGGTAGGCGTGTTAGAACAGGAATGCCGTGAACTGAATCGTCGCTTCATTACAGCGCAAACGCAACATCGCCCTTACGTCACGCTAAAGTGGGCGCGCTCAGCTGATGGCTTTATTGATCATTGGCGCGATGAGTCAGATGCCGCTGAAGCTTTGCCTACCCGTTTGTCAACACCTTGGTCGCAAATGCGTGTACACCAATTGCGTGCCATGCATCAGGCTATATTGGTGGGGCATGGCACATTGCGCATGGACCATCCGCAACTGAATGTGCGCCATTGGGTGGGCAATGTTCCGCGCCCTGTGGTGTTAGGCCGTGTGGGTGAGGACGAATTGCCCGCAGGGTGGTTGGCTTTTGCCGATATCGACACGGCACTGACCGAGCTTTATGGCATGGGTGTGCAGTCGTTGCTCGTTGAGGGCGGACAACAAACCTTGCAGAGCTTTATTGACCAAGGTTTGTGGGATGAGGCTTATGTTGAAATATCATCACAAACCTTAGGTAGTGGTGTGCCCGAGCCACGTATGCCCGTAGGTGTAAAGATGACCTTAGAGCAACACTTTGGAGCTACCGTGTGCCATTATGGCCCAGAGCCGATGCAAAGTTAGCTGAATAAGTTTAGTGAAATTAAAAAGTTAAGAAGTTTTAGCAATGGGTGAATTCAAAAAAGTGTAGGCGTATGTTTATTTAAAACATTAACGCAGAACTTTGAAAATTCATCTTAGCAGAGTGTCAAGTGCACGTAGTACTATGCACTCTGCTCAAGCCATAATATGATGAATAAAATACCCCCAATAACGCGCAACCTCATATTAATAAATGTGGTGTGCTTTTTGATACAAGAGGTGCTACGTATGCGTGGTATCGACGTAACCACATGGCTCGGTTTGCACTTTGCTCTTGCCAGCCAGTTTAATGTGTTTCAACTTGTCACCTATATGTTTTTGCATGGCAGTTGGACCCATTTGTTCTTTAATATGTTTTCATTATGGATGTTTGGCGGCCTAATTGAGCGCACGTTGGGTGCCAAACGCTTTCTGCTCTACTACATGGTATGTGGCATAGGGGCAGGCTTGTGCCAAGAGGTGTGGCAAACGGCCGAATACTTTATTGATGGCCTACAAGCATACGAAATGGTGAACACTGGTACAAGTCTATTACCTATGAACGAATTTCTTAACATGTGGACAACCATAGGTGCATCGGGCGCTTGTTATGGCGTGTTGTTAGCCTTTGGTATGCTTTACCCCAATGAGCGCATAGTGCTGCTCATTCCGCCTATACCCATGAAGGCAAAATATTTTGTAGCAGGTTATGCCGCCATAGAACTCTTTTCGGCTTACACATCCAACGACAATGTAGCACACTTTGCTCACCTGGGTGGTATGCTCTTTGGTTGGTTGTTGATACGCTATTGGCGCCGTCATGCTCACAATCGTGAAAAAGTTGGTGGATGGCAACGTTGGGATGATCGTAGCCATCAACATCGTGGCTCATGGTGGCAACGCTTCACAAGTCGCTTCAGTCACAAGCAAAGTGTGGGAAATGCCCATCACACCGTAACGCGTGAGAGCGATTATGAATACAACATACGTTCAAAACAAGAAGAAGCCCGCATGGACGAAATACTTGATAAGGTGCGCCGATCGGGTTATGATAGCCTCACCCCTGAGGAGAAACGCGAACTATTTCGCATTAGTCGGCGATAGCTTACATGCTAAACGCCTACTTAATATATACCCGTTGGCCGAATTATAGCCTAACCTAACCCGTTGGCGGAATTTCAGGTTAACGGGTTAACAAGTTGACAGGTTAACAAGT